>JAVJVK010000001.1:300000-505958 GCA_040221175.1 Phycisphaerales bacterium | reverse complement strand
TCGAGGGCGACGATCCGGACGTGGCGAGCAGCCTGAACAACCTCGCGAGCGTGCGGGAGTCGCTGGGCCGCGCGGGCGAGGCTGAGCCGCTCTATGCAGAGGCCCTGGCCATGTATCGCCGACTGTTCGAGGGCGACCATCCAGACGTGGCGAGCAGCCTGAACAACCTTGCGTCTGTGCTGGAGGCGCTGGGCCGGGTGGGCGAGGCCGAGCGGCTCTATGAAGAGGCCCTGACCATGCAACTCCGGCTGTTCGAGGGCGACCATCCCCACGTGGCAGTCAGCCTGAACAACCTCGCGGGCGTACGGTGGGCGCTCGGCCGAGCGGGCGAGGCCGAGCGGCTCTATGAAGAGGCCCTGGCCATGCAGCGCCGGCTGTTCGAAGGCGACCATCCCCACGTGGCGAGGAGCCTGAACAACATCGCGTTCGTGCGGCGGGCGCTGGGCCGGGTGAGCGAGGCCGAGACGCTCTATGCAGAGGCCCTGGCCATGCGTCGCCGGCTGTTCGAGGGCGACCATCCAGACGTGGCGAGCAGCCTGAACAACCTCGCGGACGTGCGGGAGGCGCTGGGCCGCGCTGGCGAGGCCGAGCCGCTCTATGTAGACGCCCTGGCCATGTATCGCCGCCTGTTCGAGGGTGACCATCCAGACGTGGCGATGAGCCTCAACAACCTCGCCGTCTTCCATGGCGAGCAGGGACGGTGGAAGGTGGCGTTGCCGCTGGCCGAGGAGGCGTTGGCCATGGGCGGTCGCTGCCTGCCGGCGGGGCATCCGGACCTGCAACTCTGGAAAGCCAACCTCGCGTTGATCCGCGAGCGCCTGGACCACTAGCCCCCACGCTCCGATGATGCACTCTGCCCCCGAAAGCCCCTACCCATGAGCACCCGCCTCCTCATCGGAAACTTGGTCTCCGGCCTCGCCGGCGAGGGCCTCGGCCAGACGATCGAGGACTTCTGCGATGCGTGCGCTTCGGGCGACAAGGTGGCTATCGCCACCATCCTCGGCGGGCTTACGGGCGGTCCGCTTCTGGCCGTTGGACTGCTGGCGGGAGGCGTGGGCTTGCAACTGTGGGGCGAGCGGCGGCTCCGTCAACAACAACGCGAGCAGTTCGCCGACCTCGCCGAGCAAGTTCGCGCGTGCAAGGGTGATACCCAGCAGCTCATCGGGCTGCTCACGCCCATCGCCGAGCGCAGCGCGTTCGTGCAGGCGCGGCTGCCGGGGTACGAGAAGGCCGAGTTGGCGCAATGGGTCGCCAAAGAAGTCAAGAAGGCGCTCGGGCCCGCCCTGCCCGAGGGCGAGGACCCCATCGACTGGGACGTGCTGCGCATCTACGTCGAGTCGAACAAGGCGATCCTCGACGAGCTGCGGGCGATCGCCACCGAGACTCGCGACAACACGGCCGAGGTTCTGGACATCCTCAAGACCGGCCGCGCCCGCCTGCCGGGCATCCCCGAGGGCGTGCAGAACAACCTCGCGCTCGCGGGCATCCGGCCCAACGCCGACTTCGAGGGCCGGCGCGACCTGATCGAGCGGGTGCACGAGGTGCTCACGACGAGCGGTACGGCCGCCCTGGCACACGCGCTGAGCGCCGAGGGCGGCGTCGGCAAGACCGAGATCGCCATCGCCTACGTGTTCGACGCCGAGTACGCCAATGCGTGGGACGGCATCTGGTGGCTGGACGCCTCGACCGGCGCGCTGGACGGCTCGCTCGCCGCGACGCTGGACGGCCTGGGCTACCAGCGGCAGAAGGGCGACGACGCGGAGGCTCTGCGGCGCGAGCTGATCCGCAGGCTGGGCGACGGGCGGCACCTGGTTGTCCTCGACAACGTCGACCATCGGTCCACGCTTGAAAGCTTCGCCGTCGGCGCCAACACCCGCGTGCTCGCGACGACGCGGCTCGCGCCCGAGCGCATCCCGCCGAGCGTCGCGCAGGCGATCCCCGTCGACCTGCTCGACGAGGCCGAGGCCACGGCCGTGCTGCTCAAGCATCGGCGAGACCTGCTCGACCCCGAGTCGGGCGAGATCGCGGCCGAGCACGCTGGGGCCATCGCGGGCATCCTGGAGGAACTGGACGGGCACGCCCTGGCCGTGGCCCTGTGCGCCGCGGCCCTGCGCACCGACACTGGGCTGTCGCCCGCGAACCTACTTGAACAACTCCGCGCCAACGAACTGGAAGCGAAGGGCCACGCGCTCGAGCACGTGGAGGCCGACGCCACCGGCCGCAAGTACGGCCTCAAGGTCGCCGCCTCGCTGCTCCTGCTGCTGCCCGGCGTGGAGGCGCAGCACCCCCTCGCGCCGAAACTGCTGCTGGCCGCGTCGCTGGTGCATCCCTCGAAGATCCCCGTCTCGCTGCTGGTCGCAGCGACGGGGGCGGACGAGGGCGAGGCGCGGCGGGCGATCCTGGCGCTGCGGGATCGCTCCATCGTGCGGTTCGAGGCGAGCGCGGGGGTGGAGGGCAAAGGGTTGGTGAGCATGCATCGGTTGACGCAGTCGGCGGTGCGGGGGCAGAGCGATGACGAGACGAGCGGCCGGGCCTTGGCGGGCGTGGTCGGTGCCCTGAACGGTGTGTTCGAAGAATGCACACAGGTGGACCGCTGGCCGGTCCAGGGCGAGGCGCTGCCCCACGCGACGGACGCGCTGGATCGCCTCGAGGGTGATGGCAGGCCGGCGTCACTCCTGCTGAACCAGGTGGCGTTCTACCTAGACGCCCAAGGCCGCGCGGCCGACGCCGAGCCGCTCTATGAACAGGCACTGGACATGTGTCGCCGGCTGTTCGAGGGCGACCATCCTGACATAGCGCGCAGCCTGAACAACCTCGCGTTCGTGCGGCAGGCGCTGGGCCGGGCGGGCGAGGCCGAGCCGCTCCATGAAGAGGCCCTGGCCATGCAACGCCGGCTATTCGAGGGCGACCATCCTGACGTAGCAATGACCCTCAACAACCTCGCGGGCGTGCGGGAGACGCTGGGCCGGGCGGGCGAGGCCGAGCCACTCTATGAAGAGGCACTGGCCATGCAACGCCGGCTGTTCGGGGGCGACCATCCCGACGTGGCGATGAGCCTCAACAACCTCGCGGGCGTGCGGGAGTCGCTGGGCCGCGCGGGCGAGGCCGAGCCGCTCTATGAACAGGCACTGGATATGCGGCGCCGGCTGTTCGAAGGCGACCATCCCCACGTGGCGGGCAGCCTGAACAACCTCGCGTTCGTGCGGCAGGCACTGGGCCGCGCGGGCGAGGCCGCGCCGCTCTATGAACAGGGACTAGCCATGCAACGCCGGCTGTACGAGAGCGACCACCCCCGCGTGGCGGGTGGCCTGAACAACCTCGCGGGCGTGCGGCAGGCGCTGGGCCGGGCGGGCGAGGCCGAGCCACTCTATGAAGAGGCACTGGCCATGCAACGCCGGCTGTTCGGGGGCGACCATCCCGACGTGGCAATGGGCCTCAACAACCTCGCGTTCGTCCGGGCAGCGCTGGGCCGCGCGGAAGAGGCTGACTCGCTCTATCAAGAGGCCTTGGATATGTTTCGCCTGCTTTTCAAGGGCGATCATCCCCACGTGGCAATGGTCCTCAACAACCTCGCGGGCGTGCGGCAGGCGCTGGGCCGCGCGGGCGAGGCCGAGCCGCTCTACGAAGAGGCACTGGACATGCGTCGCCGGCTGTTCGATGGCGACCATCCGGGCGTCGCGAACAGCCTGAACAACCTCGCGATAAATAGGGTAAAGCTGAAGCGGTGGCGAGACGCCGTGCCCCTGGCCGAGGAGGCGGTGGACATGGGCCGGCGCTGCCTGCCCGCGGGGCATCCGTGGTTGCAAGGGTTGGAAACCAACCTCGCGGCCATCCGCGAGCACCTGGACGGCCAGTAGAGCCCACACAATCTCCGACGCTGCTCCCTCTATAAGGACAATGCGTCGCGTTATCGCGATCATCCCGCGCCAATCGCCCATAGCCAACGCCCGCATAACGCCACCGAGGCCACGACAATCTCGATTTCGCTCTCGATCCACCAAAGTCGCCCCCGCAACCCTCCGATGACCATGGGTGCAGGGCCGCCGGCAGTGTTGCTTGGGGCCGATCAACACCGTTTCGAGGATTTCAGCTATGGCAACGGTCCCAAACCGTAAGCAGGACATGATCAACTTCTTCGCCACCCGCGTGCCCATCTGGTCGGCAGACCCCGCCGCCGTCGGGCTCACGGCCGAGCTTTGCGCGGAACTGAGCGCCAAGCTCAGCGCGGCCCAGGATGATCTGGCGAACCAGAACGCCAAGAAGGCGGCACAGAAAGCGGCAACGACCGCAAGCAACGAGAGCGCCCAGGACCTGCGGTCCTTCGGCGGCAAGCAGATCAACACCATCCGCGCCTTCGCCGAGAACGGCGGCGGCACGACGGTGTACAGCAAGGCCCAGATCCCCGCGCCCGCCGACCCCGGACCCGCCCCGGCGCCCGGCGAGCCCTACGACCTGGACGCCGACCTGGACAACAACGGCCACGTCGTGCTCACCTGGAAGGCCGACGCCGCCTCGGCGCACACCGGCGTCTTCTTCGAGATCCGGCGCAAGCTCGACGGCGAGAACAGCTTCAGCCTGCTGGCCTCGACCGGCACCAAGACCTTCACCGATCAGGCGATCGCGAGCGGCACCGCCAGCGCCGTCTACAACGTCACCGCCAAGCGGGGCGAGCTTTCCAGCCCCACCAGCGAGAACATCTACGTGCCATTCGCCGGCGGGGGCAACGGACCGGTGGCCATCAAGAGCGCCGCGTCCAAGGCCGCGACCACGACCAGGAAGAAGGATTCGGACGCCGCCTGAACGGGCGACCGAACCCCCAGCAACGTCGTGTCATGGTGACCCGCCCGGGCCTTCACACAGCCCGGGCGGGGCTCTTTATTGGGCGCCGAAGATCAGGCCCTGGCGTCCGCGCCCGGCTCATCGCGCCACTGCGTCCGGTCCGTCGCCACGTGGTAGTGCGGATCCTCGCTGATGTTGACCTCCACCAGGTCGCCGGCCTTGTCCAACAACCTGCGGCAGTCCTCGCTCAGGTGGCGCAGGTGCAGCCGCTTGCCCAACGAGGTATACCGCTCGGCCAGGGTGTTGATGGCCTCCAGGCCCGATTGGTCGTACACCCTGCTGAAGTAGAAGTCGATGACGACGTCGTCCGGATCACTCTCGGGGGTGAAGAGCTCTCGGAAGCGGGTCACGCTCCCGAAGAAGACGCCCCCGTGCAGCTGGTAGATCTTGCTCCCGTGCTCGTTGAACTGGATATCCGCGTACAGGTGCTTGCTCTTGTTCCAGGCGAAGATGAGGGCCGAGATGATCACGCCGATGAGCACGGCGGTGGCCAGGTCGTGCATCAGGACCGTGTAGCCGGCGACCACGAGCATGACCAGGACCTCGGCCTTGGGGATCTTGCGCCAGGTCTGCAGGGTGGTCCATTCGAACGTGCCGATGACGACCATGAGCATGACCCCCACCAGCGCGGCGATGGGGATGGACTCGATGAGCGGGGCCAGGAAGAGGATGAAGACCATGAGCGAAGCCGCGGCGGTGATGCCCGAGAGCCGGCCCCTGCCCCCGGACTTCACGTTGATCAAGGACTGGCCGATCATCGCGCAGCCGCCCATGCCGCCGAAGAAGCCGCAGGTGATGTTGGCCGCGCCCTGGCCCAGGCACTCGCGGTTGCCGTTGCCGCGCGTCTGGGTGAGCTCGTCGACGAGCGTCATGGTCATCAGGCTCTCGATCAAGCCCACGCCCGCCAGGACCACCGAGAAGGGCAGGATGATCAGCAGCGTCTCGAGCGTGAAGGGCGGGAGGTCGAAGTCCAGCCAGGCGAGCCTGGGCAGCCCGCCGGCAATGCCGACCTCGGCTTCGTCCACCGAGGCGAGCGCGGCGTCGATCTCGGCTTCGGTGAGGGGCGCCACGGGGGCGGACGCGTCCGGCTGGAGCGCAACCGAGGAACGAACGGCCTCGGGCAGGGCATCCGCGGCGGCGGCGATGGCCGCCTGGTCCTTGGCGCGCTGGGCATCGAGCACGGCGGCGGCCTTGGTGTTGTCGACCAGGAGATCGCCGACGGTGCGGACGGGGGCCTGGCTTGCCGTACTGGGCATCGCGGCGTTGATGGCGATGGCCGCCAGGCTGATGGCGATGATGGCCACCAGCGACGAGGGCACCGCGCGGGTCAGCCTCGGAAGGAAGGCGATGATGGCCACCGTGCCGGCGACCAGGGCGAGCATGATCCACAGGGGCGTGCCATGGAGGAAGGCCATGGTTCCCGACTCGGTCAGCGAGCGGAAGCTGTCGGCCTGGGCTAAGAGGATCACGATGGCCAATCCGTTAACGAAGCCCAGCATGACCGGATGGGGCACGATGCGGATGAACTTGCCCAGTCTGAGCAAGCCCGCGGCGACCTGGATCAATCCGCACAGCACGACCGCCGGGAAGAGGTAGCCAATCCCGTAGTTGGCAACCAATGCGACGACGACGACGGCCATGGCGCCCGTTGCCCCCGAGATCATGCCGGGGCGGCCGCCGAGGATGGACGTCAGCAGGCAGACGATGAACGCGGCGTAGAGGCCAACCAGGGGCGGGACCCCGGCGACGAACGCGAAGGCGACCGACTCTGGAACCAGGGCCAGAGCGACGGTGAGGCCCGCCAACACGTCGGCCTTGGGAGACCCGCTCATGGCGGTGCGAAGGTCGAACACGCGGGGCTTGGTCTTGACGAACGCGGGCAGGCGGATGGTGACCTCGGACATGGACCCTCGAACGCGGAAGCGATACCCCCCCGGCGGCGATGTCGCGGCCGGCGGCGAGGATCGCGGGTTGGCTTGGAAACCCCCATGGCCGGCGGCCGGGGGGCAAGCGGGGATGGTAGGCGTGGGCATCATCGGGCCCCGGCCCCTATCCTGCGGCTCGGCTCGTTTCGCACCGATGGCTGCAACGCAAAGAAAGGCCCGGCCCATGAAGATCGACGACTCCGCACGCTTTGGCACCAGGGCCATCCATGCCGGCCAGAGCCCCGATCCTTCCACCGGGGCCATCTGCACGCCCATCTACCAGACCTCGACGTACGTGCAGAAGAGCCCGGGCGAGATCATCGGCGAGTATGACTACAGCCGGGCGGCCAACCCTACGCGCACGGCCCTGGAAGCGAACCTGGCTTCTCTTGAGGGCGGAAAGCACGGGCTGGCGTTCTCCAGCGGCGTGGCGGCGACGGGCGCGGTCATCCACCTGCTCAGCGCGGGGGATCATGTGGTTCTCTGCGACGACGTCTACGGGGGAACCAACCGCATCTTCCATCGCGTGTTCGCCCAGCTTGGCATCGAGAGCACGCTGGTGGACATGACCGACCACGACGCGGCGAAGAAGGCCATCCGCAAGAACACCAAGCTGGTGTGGATCGAGACGCCCACCAACCCGACCCTGAAGATCATCGACATCGCCGTCCTGGCCGAGATGGGCAAGCAGGCGGGCGCGATGGTCGCCGTCGACAACACCTTCGCCAGCCCCTACCTGCAGAACCCGCTGAAGCTTGGCGCCGACATCGTGTGCCACTCGCTCACGAAATACCTCGGCGGCCACAGCGATGCCATCGGCGGCGCGCTCATCGTCGACGACGAGGAGATCCACAAGAAGCTCAAGTTCCTGCAGCTTTCGGAAGGCGCCGTGCCGGGCATCCAGGAGTGCTTCCTGTTCCTGCGGTCCACCAAGACCCTGCACGTGCGCATGGATCGGCACTGCGACAACGCGGCCAAGGTCGCCAGGTACCTCGAGGCTCATAAGAAGGTCGAGAAGGTCATTTACCCCGGCCTGGAGAGCCACCCCCAGCACGCCATCGCCAAGAAGCAGATGCGTGGCTTCGGTGGCATGGTCACGATCTACCTGAAGGGCGGTCTCGACGAGAGCCGCAAGATGCTCGAGACCGTGAAGATCTTCGCGCTGGCCGAGAGCCTGGGCGGGGTCGAGAGCCTCATCGAGCACCCGGCCATCATGACCCACGCCAGCGTGCCGGCCGACCAGCGAAAGAAGCTTGGCATCGCCGACAATCTCGTGCGCCTGAGCGTGGGCATCGAGGATGTCGATGACCTGATCGCCGACCTCGAGCGGGCAATCGGCTAGGAGTTCGCCTCTTCGGAAGTTTCGTTTCGCGACTTCCACATCGCCAGCAGCTCGGCCTCGCGCTCACGCGTGATACCCGGGCGGTTGCCGCCGAAGCTAAACGTGGCGTCGGCCTCGCCGCGGTCGGCCATGGCGTTCTTCCAGGTGGGCATGTACTCCTCGTCGAGCCACGTGAGCGTATCGGCGATGGTCGTTTCCAGCGGCCTCGTGACCAGGCCAGCGGCCACCGCTTTCGAAAGGTCGCGCGTGTGGAAGCCGGCCGTCTCGGGGCCCGGGGGAATCCACACCGGCATCTGAGCCCATGCGTTGACGCCCTGGCCCGCGAGCCAGTCGCCTTCGGCGTAGGTGAAGTTCGCGTCACTTCCGGTGACCTGCTTGCAGGTCTCCAGCAACTTTCCGATGGTCATGCCGCCGCCGACCGGACCATTGACGTTGAAGGTGCCCGTCGTCCCCTGCTCGATGCCCAGCACCATGAACGCTGCCAGATCTCGCACGTCGATGAACTGCAGCGGGTGCTCGGGCATGCCGGGCGCCAGCACCTCGCCGCCCTGGCGCACGCGGTAGGGCCAGTACGTGAAGCGATGCGTGAAGTCTCTCGGGCCGACGAGCAGGCCCGGACGATGGATGAGCGCCTTGCCGGGGAAGTGCCGACGCGCCGCGGCCTCGCTGCGGGCCTTCACGGCGCCGTAATACTGCATGTCGTAGGGCAGGGCGGTGATGCCGTCGGCAACCTCGTCGGGCATCGTCGCCACGGCGTCGTCCTCGTCGAGGCCGACCTGGCTGTTGTCGGCGTAGACGCTCAGCGACGAGATGTAGGTGTAATGTCCGGCGCTGTCCTTCAGGAGCTTGGCGCTGTTCTCGACCCACGTATGCACGCTGGCGGTATCGATGACCGCGTCCCACGTGCGCCCCTTGTCGATCTCCTCTTGAAGTGGCTTGAGACCGGGCTCGACATCGACGATGCGGTTGCCCTGGATAAACTCCAGGTCTGGGAACATCTCGTCGCGGTTGCCGCGGTTGAACAGCGTGACCTCGTGCCCGCGGTCGAGCAGGATTCGGATCACGTGCGGCCCGAGCATGCCCGTGCCGCCAAGGAACAGGATCTTCAGCTTCTTCGAAGCCTTCCCCCTCGCGAAGGCATGCTGCGTCCACGGGCCCAACCCAAGCAGGGCGGCGGCGCTGGCGGCCGAGGCGGTCAACAAGAACTCTCGACGGGTCTGTTGCATGGCGTAATCCTCATCGGGGTGTTATACGTGGGTGTTCGCGGGGCTGGCCAGGGATGCGGGCGCGGCTCCAGGCACATTGGGAGCAGGTGACGCGGCAGGCTCGGCATCGTTCGAACGCCGGCCCAGCCAGACGCCGATGACGAGCGACCCGATGCCCAGGGGCACAGCCAGCCAAGCGGCGGCCAGGCCCGCGGCGGCCAGCGCCGCATCGGCAACGGTGCCCGCCGTGTCGCCGCCGCGGTAGACGAACGTGTCAATGATGCCTTTGGCCTTGTACTTGTCGGTCCTGGGCACGGTCGTGAAGAGCGCCTCGCGTGCTGGCTTGCTCAGCGCATAGTGGCTCGCTCGCCGAGCGACCTCGAAGGCCGCCAGCACGAGCAGCACCGGGGCCGCGGCAAGGCCCACGAACCCGATGACCGTGACCATCGGCACCACTGCCAGCAGCGCCCCAACGCCCAGGCGGCGCATGAGGCGTCCGGTCACGAAGAGCTGCAGCAGGACGGTGAGCGTCTGGCCGCCCAGCTCGATCCACGCCAATACCTGCGCGCGCGACTCGATCGTCTCGGCAAAGCCCTCGATGATGCGCATCTTCTCGAAGTACAGCAGCGTGGAACCGATGGTGAAGGCCGCGACGTAGCAGGCGATGCCCATCAGATACGGCGATCGAAGCACGTCGACCACGCCCTGCCAGCTCGTTCCGCCGAGGGCGCCGCCCGCGTCGAGCGTGTGCCCCGCCGAGCCCATGCGGCGACCTTCGGCCAAGCGATCCAGCACGATCGCCAGCGCCCCTGCGCACAGGATCAGGAACGATGCGCCGGCGAACAAGCCGACGGTCCCGATTGCTTCCGACAGCAGCCCCGTCCATGCCGAACCACAGATTGCGCCGGCCGTGCCCCCCACCGCGATGAAGCCGAACAACCGCGCGGCCTGCGGCTTCTTGAAGATATCGGCCATAAAGCCCCAGAATACGGCGGTCGCCATCAGGTTGAAGACGCTCAGCCAGACGTAGAAGACCTTGCCCACCGTTTCGGACCGCGCTTCGCCCAGGACAAGGAACGCGAGCAGGAATGCGACAAGACACGCCACGCCAAAGCCGTACACCAGCGGCACGAAGACCCGCCGCGGCACGCGCGAGGCGATGGCGGCGAAGACGAGGTTGGCCACGATCATGACAGCCAGGGTGCCCAGGAACAGCAGCCGCAGGCTGTCGACCCCGCTTGCCAACCCCATGGCGTCGCGCAGCGGGCGAAGCATGAAGTAGCCAAAGAGCAGGCAGAAGAAGTACGCCGCCGAGAGCGCCGCGGGCGTCAACTCGCCCTCTTCAAACGCCACCACTCGCTCGACCACCCGTCGGATCATCGTGGCCACCGAGGATGCGCAGGCCGGGCGTGGCCGTCGGGGATTTCGAGCAAGCCGCGCGGGACCTCAGCAGCCAGCCTGGAACGCGTTCTGGAACGCCAGGAAGTCGAAGACCGTCAGCGCCCCGTCGCCATCAAAGTCGGCTCGCACGTCGCCGGCCGAGAAGAGGCGCTGGAACTCAAGGAAGTCGAAGAGATCGAGGGCGCCGTCGCGATCGATGTCCGGCAGGCAGGGGAGGCAGGAGGAGAGGTCGATAATCAGGATCGAGTCGTCGGTGGCAACGATCGCCAAGCCTCTCTCGACGACTACCCGTCTCGGCAAGCTATCGAATCCGAGGGAGCCGATCTCGGTCGGCGTGGCAGGATCGGTCGCGTCAACGATGTGGAGCGCATCAGACACGGCGAGTGCAAGCCCCTGGCTAATGGCGATGTCCCCGGCATACCCCGACAACTCCATGGAACCGAGCAACGCCGGGGCCGCAGGGCGGCGCACGTCCACGGTGTGCAGAAGCCTTTCGTCACGCGCAACCACGTATAGCACGGAACCGGTGGACGCCGTCGGGTTCAGCTTGCCAGCGATTGGGATGCTTCCCGTAGCTTCGGGCACGCCATCGCCACGAACGTCGAAGACTCGGACATCCACCGTGGTGCTGACGTAAGCGCGATCACCAAAGGCCGACACGCGTTGGGCGTCTGCATCAAGCCTCACCGCCTCTCCCCGATCCACGAACGCACCGCTGGAAATGTCATACACTCGCAGGACGCCTAAAGGCCCTTCGAAGAATAGTTGGTAGTACCAATCGCCACCAATGGTCCCACGGCTGTATCCGGTGAGCCACGGCCCCCAGATGCGGTGCGTCCCCTCGGGTATGGAAACGTCAAAGATGGAGAACTCACCCCATTGGAAGTCATCGCCATGCAGTGCGAACAAACGTTGTACACGCAGTGCCAGATCGAAGTACGGGCTGCCGATTGGCAGGCCGGTCACCACGATCCGAGGGTGCGCCGGATCACGAACGTCAGCGACCTCCAGCCCCCTACCCATGAAATAGAGGTACCCGCGCTCGTCCAGTACCATTGCCCGCGCGCGTGTCGGGATTTCCGACAGGACAATTGGTTCACATTGGCCAAACGACGTTGACGCGACGGCAAGGGCAATGGCGGCAGCGAAGGCTCTCATGGCACCCCCTGTCTTGAGTGTACCACAGGTTCTAGGACGTGCCAGCGGAAGTGCTACGCCGTCACCTTGCCCACCCTCGCCGCAACCTCCGCGACCGCCTTGCCAACCCCCTCGGCCATCGCCCGTTGCTTATCGTCCTTCAGATTGCCGTCGTCGTCGAATGCCTTGTCGGCGCCCGCCAGGGCGTACTGATCGGGCAGCACGATCGCCTTGATGTGGCCAAAGAGCATGCGCTCGATGGGCAGGCCGCGGATGCCGCCCAGCCCGCCGGGCGAGGCTGCGGTTAGCCCAATGACCTTGCGGTCGAAGCACTCCAGCGGCGCCTCACCCTCGTGCGGGCGGCTGACCCAGTCGATGGTGTTCTTGAGCACGCCGCTGATCGAGCTGTTGTACTCCGGGCAGCCGATCAGGAAGCCGTGATGAGCCTTGAAGAGTTCCTTGAGCTTCAGGCAGTTCTCCGGCAATCCCTGGTGGTCTTCGATCTCCTGGTCGTACAGCGGAAGCTGGAACTCGCGCAGCCGGATGATCGTCACGATCGCCCCGGCCTGCTCGGCCCCCTTCGACGCAGCCACGACAAGCTTGTGGTTGAACGACTCCGTGCGCAAGCTGCCGGCGAAGACGAGGATCTTGGGCTGAGCATCGGCCATGTCGAAACTCCTGTGCATGAGGGATGTCGAAGAGCTTCCACCGTAGCCAATGAGAAATCGGTCCGCCGTTCCGTCGAGTCAGATCAGGGGCTCCCCCCATTAGCCTGGATACCACACGAGCCACGCTGGCGAGGCGAGGTTCAGTCGACAGCAAGTTATCTCGAAGTGTGGCGTGAGCGAGTCGCCGTTCTCCCGCTGCTGGCAACAGCAACCCTTCCCCAGGGTGCGGCCAGAAAAGGAGAACAGCTATGCCCCGCGTTTCGATGCAGTCGTCCCTCGTCGCCGCCGCCATCACGCTCGCTGCCGGGCACGCCATCGCCGTGCCGCTGCCGCCGGGCGGCTCGGTCTCGCTCCCGGGCAGTTGCCCGGCTGGAGGCGTGATCGTTCGCGATACGGCGGTGCCATTCACCATCCGGGATCGCTTCGGCCTCACGCTGAGTGGAACCGTGCAAGATCGCATCCTCCGTCTGGCAGATGGGTCGTTGAGGTTCAGCCCGCGCATCCGTAACGTTTCGGGCAGTAGCGCACTGGGCATCAGCCGCGTCATCCACGAGGGCTTCACGGGCTTTTCCACCGACGTGGATTGGCTGACGTGCGGGCTGGGCTCCGGCGCTCCTACCAACGCGACGCGCACGGGCGACGGCGACGACATCGACTACAGCTTCAGCTTCTCACCCATCTTCCGAGGCGGAGAGTCCAGGTTCTTCTTCGCAACCACCGACGCCGATCAGTTCGCGCTCAACGGAAGCATGACCCTCCAACTCGAAGACGGAAGCAGCACCACCATTCAGTTGTCCGCCCCCATCATCGACACCACGCCACCCGAGGTGCGCATCACCAGCCCGAGCCCCGAGGCCTGCGTGTGCCCCGAAGCGATGGGAGTCGTGAGCTTCAGCGGTGAGGCGTGCGATCTCCAGAGCGACATGACCTACCGCATGCGTGTCCGTCGTTCGAGCGGCGCCGACGGCACCGGCTGGATCGAACTCACACCCACCACCACCGAGCGGTGTTCTCCCGGGTTGCTCGCACAGTGGAACGCCACGGGCCAGCCCGCTGGCGACTACATCGTCGAGCTCGAAGCGGTGAATCAGGTCGGCCTGGTCTCTACCGCCGCCCTGGAGTTTCGCCTGAATACCGCCGCCAGCCCGGCGAGCATCCGGACGCCCGTCGATGGCGAGATCATCGGTGGCAACACCTGCCTGGACGGCACCGTGGGCGAAGACTGCTTCAGCAACTACCGCGTCGATTTTCGTCCCGCCGGCGGCGGCTCATACATGCCCGTCGATGGCTCGTCTCCGATCTACACCGGCCGGGTCATCAACGACCCCATCGCGTTCTGGAATACGCGCACCGTGCTCGACGGGGACTATCAGGTCCGCGTGCGGGTCAGCGACATCTGCGGCAACACCGCCGACGTCGTGCGCACGTACGAGATCGACAACACCGCCCCCGTGGGCCGCATCACCTCGCTGGCGCCTTGCGAGTGGGTGAACGGCAAGGTCGAGATCAAGGGCGAGGTCTTCGACAAGAACATCGCCTCGTGGGTGCTCGAGTACACCGGAGGCTCAAGCCGTGGTTGGACCCGCATCGATAGCGGCACCGACAACATCCCCGCCGGCGGCGTCATCTCCGTGTGGGACACCGAAGGGCTGGATCGGTGCGCCTACACCGTTCGCCTCCGCGTCGCCGACAAGGCCCGCGTCGGGTGCTTCGCTCCGAGCGGCAACGGTGGCGGCGACATGGTCTCGGTCAACGTCGGCTGCGAAGCCGACCTGGACGGCAACGGCGTGCTGGACATCTTCGACTTCCTGATGTTCTCCAACATCTTCGCTGCCGGCTGCCCGTAAGCCCACCCGACAAGGCTCCGAACCACCCATACCGACGCGTCCGGAAACGCCGCCCAATCGGCCGATCCGGACGCGTCCTGTTCGAATGGAACCGTTGCATGGCCCTCGCGAACCATACGATCCCACAGCCGGAGGCCCTCCCCCAACCCGCCTCCGAAGAACAAGGAGATTCGCATGTTCCGTGCCACGACCGCGGCCCTCGCGTTGGCCGCTCTTGCGCCCGTCGGCCTGGCCGACACCATCTTCGAGACCGCCGAGCCCTTCGGCGGCCCGTTCGGCTTGATCGGGTTCGACGTGTTCACGAACCAGTCGGTCGCCGTCCGCTTCGTGCCCGATCAGGACTATCGACTGACCAGCGTGTCGGCGTACTTCATGAGCAACGCGGGCGTACCGCTGGACCGACCCGTTCGCCTCAGCGTGCAGACCGACCAGGCGGTCGGCGACGCGTTCATTCCTTCGGGCGAAGAGCTCGAGGTCATGGACTTGTATGTCACCGCCATCGGCTGGGACCCCCAGCTCGATACCGTCGACGCCAGCGGCGACACGCTGCTCGAGGCCGGCCAGGCCTACTGGATCGTCGCCGAGAGCGACTACCCGGCGGCCGAGAACCCGGTTTGGACTTGGGCCGTCGGCGTCACGGGCTACACCTCCACCACCCGCTTCGACACCGGCGAATGGCAGCCCGGCGGCGAGGGCGCCACCGTCAGCGTCTTCATCGAGGGCGAGCCCGACGCGGGCTGCCGCCCCGACATCGATGGCGACGGCGAGTTGACCATCTTCGACTTCCTGGCATTCCAGAACGCGTTCGACATGGGTGACCCCATCGCCGACTTCGATGGCGACGGTGAATTGACGCTTTTCGACTTCCTCGCGTTCCAGAACGAGTTCGACGCCGGCTGCGCCTGATCCCACCCGATCCCTGTCGTTTGCAAGCACGCCACACACGGGATGTGCAAATCCCGTGCGTGGCTTTTCTTACGGTCACTCCTGGGTCGCGTTAACGCCGCGACGCCTGCGCGTCAACCCAGCTTCACGCCCGAGAACACGCATGAAACGCCGGTGATTTCACCAACTCCTAATGCGTTGGTCGGCCATCGTGGCGTCCACCACTTCTACCATCGCGCCAGAATTCTCGCACGCGGGAAAAGCTGCTCCGCCGAATTTGGGCCCGAAGGCCTGCACCGCGTCAGAGACCAGGACGAATCAGGGAGACAACTGACATGACCAGGACGATCATCGCGCTGTGCGGCATCGCCGTCGCCTCGACCGCCGTTGCCCAGGAGACCCGCTCGTCGGTGGCCGCCGAAACCGGCACCATCCGGCCCGACGGTCCCCGCGGCCCAAGCGGCGGCGACCGATTCTTCAACATCCAGGGCACCGCCAGCGGCGGCGGCACCTTTGACTCCTACGGCGTGGCCCGCTGGGATCTCACCAGCGTCCGCGACGAGTTCGACGCCCTGTTCCCCGGCGGGTGGGACGTGACCGGCCTGGCCCTGGAACTGACCCAGGATAACGCCGCCTTCTCCAACGACGGCTTCGTGGCGGTCTACTACTCGATCGACGACACCGCCGACATCAAGACGGCCCTCAGCGACCTCTTCTTCCCCTTCTTTGACATGGGCGTGCCGCAGCTCGAGTTGGGCGATCCTGACCCGATCCTCAGCTTCCTGTACTTCCAGACCGCCACCGGCGATATCGATCGATACGACCAGGCTGGCGGCCCCGGCGGCCGGAGCGAGGCCCTTGAGCTCATCGACGCCCTGAAGGCCGACATCGAGACCGACGACTTCCTGACCCTGGTGTTCGTCGACGATACCGACCCCAACGTCTCGGCGACCTATCGGGGCCAAGAGGCCTTCGAGGGGCGCGAGGGGCCCAAGCTCTTCATCACCGCCGAGGGCGACGGGGGCACGGGCTGCCGGGTCGATCTCGACGGCGATGGCGACCTGACGATCTTCGACTTCCTGCAGTTCCAGAACCTGTTTGATGCCGGCGATCTGACTGCCGACTTCGATGGCGACGGCGACCTGACGATCTTCGACTTCCTGGCGTTCCAGAACGAATTCGACGCTGGCTGCTGATCCGCCTGGGGCCACGACCCAAATCCGGGCCCGGACGCCACTACGGGGTTGTCGCGGGCCCGGCTGTCATTATCCCGCGGGCGATAACACCCAATCTGTCAAAACTGGGTTGAATGCGGCGTTATAGGACCACGTTTTCTCAGGAAACTCTCCATATTCGCTTTCATTCTGCTTGATTTTGGGGTACATTAACCGAGACGCTCGCATTTCGCGGGCGTGTTTGCAGAGGCACCGCGCCTCAGTTCTGTCAGGACTTTGCTAGAGTGTTATCCCTGGGGAGGAATACCATGCAGAAGAAGTTTGCTTTCGCCACGATCGCCGTTGCTGGCCTGGCCACCGCTGCCAGCGCCCAGACCCGCCTGTCGCACAACGTCGAGGAGTTCCTCGTCACGGCCGGCGCTGGCATCGCCTGCGCCACCGGCGGCACCGCCGGTCCGCAGACCACCACCGACAACTTCTGGTCGCGCAGCTTCACGCTGGCCGACTTCGGCGTGTCGGATGGCTTCACCGTCAACACCGTCGAGTTCGGCGTTGAGAGCCTGCGTCTGCCGACGCTGATCGAGACCGAGATCACGGTCAACCTGTACCAGGTGCCCGCGGGCAGCCCGCCCATCACCGGCGCCACCCTGGTTGGCAGCGCCAGCATGACCAGCGGCGAGCGCGCCCTGGAAGTCATCATCATGGACGTCGACGGTAGCGTCGATGCCGGCTCGGCCCTGATGGTCGAGGTCGAGTCCGAGGACCTGCTCACCCTTTCGGGTGGGGAGTTCGGTGACGTCTTCTTCATCGGTGGCAACAGCTTCGGCCAGACCGCCCCCAGCTACGTGGCTTCGCCCATCGGCTGCGGCATCGTCGATCCGACCGACGTGGCCGACTTCGGCTTCACCGACGCCCACTTCATCATCATCGCTGAGGGTGAAGAGGGTGGCGGCATGGGCTGCCGCGTCGACCTCGACGGCGACGGCTCGCTGACCATCTTCGACTTCCTGGCCTTCCAGAACCTCTTTGACTCGGGCGACCCCGCCGCCGACTTCGACGGCGACGGCAGCCTGACCATCTTCGACTTCCTCACCTTCCAGAACGAGTTCGACATGGGCTGCTAAGAGCCCACTCGAATCCTCGTCAGAGGTAGAGAAACTCTCAGGCCCCCGCGATGCACATCGCGGGGGCCTGTCTTTTTGCGCCAGGTGAGTCGGCATGAGACGCCGAAGCCAGAGGCGGTGATCCGGCCGCGCACAAACCTCAGCGAATGGTCAGCGATGGCGTGTTCTTCGCCCTGCGGACCGACGCGAGCGCGAGCTGGCTCTCGAGGTTGTTCAGAAGTTCATCGAAGCGTTTCTGCCAGCGTCGCTGGGCGGGGCTATCGCCCTCGAAGTTGGCCGTCGGGTCGCCCGCGTCGCTGTTGGCGCGCAGCTCCATGGTGATCGGCAGGGCACCGAGGAACGGCAGCCCCAGCCGTTGGGCCATCTGCTGGGCGCCCCCACGGCCGAAGATGTCGTACTCGTTGCCATCGGGCGCCACGAACACGCTCATGTTCTCGACTACGCCGAGAACTTCAACGCCCAGTTGTTCGAACATCTTGGCCGCCCGGACGGCATCGTCCTGGGCGACACGTTGCGGCGTACAGACGATGATGGCGCCGGTAAGGTCGAGGTTCTGCGCCATCGTCAGCGGGACGTCTCCCGTGCCTGGCGGCAGGTCGATGATCAAGTGGTCGAGTTCGCCCCATTGCGTCTTTTCGGTCAGTTGCTTGAAGGCGCCGTGCGCCATCGGACCACGCCAGATCAAGGGTTTGTCGGCTTCGACGAGCTTGCCCACGGTCATCGACTTCACGCCATGCGTCAAGAACGGCTGGAATCGGCCGTCCATGACGTTGGGCTCCATGCCCGCCAGGCCCATCAGGGTTGGCAGGCTGGGGCCATAGATGTCGCCATCGAGGAGTCCAGTGGCGTGGCCGCGTCTCGCGAGGCCGACGGCGATGTTCGCGGCGATCGTGCTCTTACCCACGCCACCCTTGCCCGCCCCCACCGCGATGGTGTGGGCGACATCGGGAATGGCCGGAGCAGACTGGGCCTGCGGCGGAGGACCTGACTTCGGCTCAACCGGCGGCGCCCCCGCGGGCCGCAAGGCGCCCTTGGGCGACGCTTCGAACGCGCTCTCCCGTACGACGTCTCCGTCGCGGTCGACGAAGCGAACCCGCAACGACCGCACGCGTTCGCCGGCTCGGACCGCCCCTTGCCGCACCGCCTCGAGGCAAGCTCCCGCGATCGCCTCCATGGCGCGCTCGTCCGAAGCGATGTCGGGCATGTGCAACTTGATTGAGATAGCGTCCTCGAGCACCGAAACCCATTCCAGCCGCTTCGACTGGACGAGGTCTGCTGGTTCGCCCGCGGGCTTGACGGCCCCGAGCCATCGTCGCACGTTCTCTTCGGAAATCGCCATATCGCCTCGTGGATGCTGAGTGATCTTGTCCGCCGCGAAGGGGGCTTCTCGGACGGCTGAGGAATCGTATCGCCGGCGTTGCAATGGATCAGCGTTGCCGTTCGTTCTTCGGGGGTTACGCAAGCCATTGGAGGTACAACCATGCTCAATCGCCCCCGCAGCAACGCCCTGGCGCTCACCGCCATCGTCGGGCTGGCGCTGGCCGCCGGCAGCACCCACGCGCAGCAGGCCCGGCGCGATGCCCCCGAGGCCCGGCGGGAACGCCCTGTGCTTTCGGGCCCTCAGGTCCGCGAGCGCCGGATGCCCGGCATCGAAAGCGGATTCTCGCAAGGCGCCCAAGAGGGTCGACGGGCCGCCAACGCCTTCGTCCCACCGCAGATCTTCCGGCGGGTTCTGGGCGAGTTGATGGCCGAGGACGCGCCCCTGGAGATCCGTCTCTCAGCCGAGCAGCGCGAACGGATCGCCAACCATGTCCGCGCCTTCGAGCGGGAAGCCGGGGGCGGTGAACGAGCGGGCAATCGTCGCCAAGGACGCCCTGGCATCAACGATGGCCAGCCGCCCCGCCGGCGTCGACTCGATGGTGACGCCATGACGGATCGTCCACAGCGTCCCGCTCGACCGATGGCCGGTGAAGGCGGCGACGAGCGGCCCCAACGGCCTGCACGTGAGGGGCGCGGCCAGCGGGGTGCGCCAATCGATGGCAATCGCCCCGGCATCGAGCGTCGGGAAGGTGCGGGGCGCACGGGTGAAGCCGCTCGAGCACGAAACGTGCGGGCCGTCGCGCAGTTGCAGCACCGGGTCTGGGCCGAGTTGAGTGCCGCGCAGCAGCACCACGTTCACGAGGCCATCGAGGCCTGGCGGGCGGACCAGTCCGAGCAGCAGATGGATCGCATGCGGGAGCGGTACCGCCGCGAGATCGGCAACCGGTTCGATGAGATGGGAGAACGGCCCGCTCGCGACGTTGATCGACGCGGGGCGGCCGGGGGCCAGGATTCGGGCGCCTCGGAATTGCGCCGGTGGCTGTCCGAGTTGCCCGAGGACATGCAGCGCAGGGTCCGCCAGCGGCTGGAGTTGGTTCCGCAAGAGCGGCGGGCCGCACTGGCAGAACGCTTCGCGGGCATGAGCCCCGAAGCCCGCCAGCAACTCCTGGAACGCCTGCTGGGCGATGCGCGGCAGGATTCGTCTGTCCGTCCGCCGCGATAAACGAAAAAATATTCTGCTTTCTTCTCGAAGGCCCGCCGAATCAGGTGGGCTTTCTTCGTCGCCTGAACAACGAACGGCGACTTCGAAAAACCCACAAGATTGCTGGGAAACGCAGCGGCTGCCAAGCTCAGGCCGCACGCCACTCCGAACGTTACCCTATCGGACAGACGCGATGGTCAGTGCCTGTTTACCCTATCAAAGCGACAAGAAGCGACGATCAAAGAGCGAATTTGGCCGATGAACAGGTTATCATCTCAGATCTCTCTCTCTCCTCCAGCGGGGTGCCGTCCAACGATGGTGCCCCGCTTTTGTTGTGACCGATCAGACGGTATCCAGGGGACTTCCCGACCCCTCAGGACCCCGAGCCGCCGCTCCCCGAGCCATTGATGAGCCGGTCGGAGTTGATGCCGGCGGGCTTGAGCTCGTTCTGCCAGAGCTGCCGCCACTGGTCGAGCTCTTCGCGGTCCTTCACGCCGTGCCAGACGATGATGCCCGCCGCCCCGTTCTCGGCCAGGATGCGGAAGACTTCCTCGTGCTGGTAGGCCGTTACCGGCTCGTGCTCGAAGGGATGCGAGGAGAAGTAGATGGCCGAGTGGATCGGCAGCACGGGCTTGCCACGCGCCAGCCGCACGCTTTCGCGGACCATGGAGCTCAGCCACGCCTCGTGAACGCGGGGACTGATTTCGCCGGGCTGGCGCTCGGCGGGGGGCCACTGCTCGGGCACCTTCAGCGCGGGATAGATGCGCGGCGCCACGAAGTCGACTGCCTCGTAAAACCAGTCGTTCGTGTCATTGAGCTCGCTGGCCTCGTGGGTGAGGTCGCCGTAGCCCTTCACGCCCGGGGGCGTGAGATCGCTGTTGATCAGCACCTGCGGGTAGTTGTAAAAAGACCACTGCGCCCGTGGGCGCAGACTCTTGCACTTGTAGTAGGTGGCCAGGAGGAAGGTGCGCACGAACGCCTCATAGGTGCGTTGGAACACGCGTTCCTGCTCGTCGGCACTCAGACCATTGAGCAGGTATGGACGGTTCTCCCGGATGTAGTCGCGCCAGTCGTCCTTGTAATCGCCATCGAGCGCGTCGACGGGCGCACTGGACGGCGAGTTGGGCGTACGCGCCCAGAGCGCCCACCAGGGCTCGTAGTCGATGACCACCGGTCCGGTGAAGTCCACGGGGACGAGCTTGGGAACGTGCGCCTCGAGCTCAGCCATGTGCGTGGCCAGGCTCGGGTTCTGCATCGCGATCAGGTGCGGTCCCTGGCGCCGGTACCGACCGAGCCGCCAGCCGGCGATATCGATGACGTCCTTGGAGAATGGCGTGCCGGTCAGATCGGTCGTATGGACCGGATCGACACCCCCGAACTCGTCGATGAGGCTATCAACCGAGAAGGCTTCGAGATAGAACTTGAAGTTGCGGTCGCCTGCCGCCTCGAGCGTCTTGTTCTTGTTGCCTGTAAAGGTGACGACGGGCCCCGACGCGCTCATCGCCGCCACTACTGTCAAGCCGGTCACCGCAGCCAGCACGCCACGCCCCCATCGCTTGGACGGCCGATTCGGTTGACCCGAACACATAGCTACCATAGATTCACTCCTAAGACGCACGGCGCTCGATCGGATCGTGGACGCTGCACCAGCACGATACGATGATCGCCTGCGGTAGATCGGTTCGGACGGGGTATGCCCAGAGCGGAACAAGTCGGCCGCCTCAACAG
Source organism: Phycisphaerales bacterium (assembly GCA_040221175.1). Taxonomy (NCBI): domain Bacteria; kingdom Pseudomonadati; phylum Planctomycetota; class Phycisphaerae; order Phycisphaerales; species Phycisphaerales bacterium. The sequence goes on along the minus strand of JAVJVK010000001.1, from coordinate 484,161 downwards.
CCGAATTGGTCATAGGGGCTGTGCATTCGGCGAGGGCGAACCTTGTCCACCGGTTCGTCGTTACGGACCTTGCCGGACGCCGCAGCCCAGCAGGACGGTCAGGAGCAAGGGATTTGTTCAGCTTCGAGCAGTACACCGATGTCGTCCCACTGCCCGTGCTGCTCATGGCGCCCATTCTGCTTGGGGTGGTGTTCCTGCTCTGTCCGGCCAGGCTGCGGCTTCCCGCGGCCCTGATCATCTTGCCGCCGTTCCTGCTCGTCGGTCGCTTGCCGTTGCTCGGGGCTCCGGCGTTGGGGGCCAAGGCGCTGGGGTTTGCCATGCTGCTGGCCGTTGCGGCAGCGGCCTTCCTCGCCCCCGGGGGCAAGCGCAAGCTCAACCCGCTCTGCTACGCCTACGTGCCGCTGGCCCTGGTCGGTCCCATCTTCCTGGTCACGACTGAGGACAACCTGTTCCCGCTCTTGCACTCGGTGCAATGGATCTGCATGGTCCTGGCGGTGATGCAAGTTGCCAGGACGATCGTGGACGCGCCGGCGCTCCTGCGCGTGCTGAAGTATCTGGCGATCGGCTTCGTCATCGACACGCCCATCCTGATGAGCGCGCTCCTGTCGGGCAACTGGACGCACAGCGGCCACTCGCGATTCGAACCGTATGGCGCTTCGTCGCTCCAGATCGGCATGGTGTTCACGATGACCGTGGGCCTGGCGCTGTACTTCGCGCTACGGGACAAGATCATCCCCATGCGGATTGTGTGGGTCGGAACGGTTGCCGCGGCGGCGGGCATGGCGCTGCTCTCGGGCAGCCGATCGGTGGTCATCACGATGATGGGCGTGTGCGCACCGGCAGGGTTTTACATGCTTCGCAAGCCGGTGCTGGCGGTGCCGATGATCGGAATCATGCTCGTCGGTATCGCCGTCGTGCTCGGTCGCGTCGACAGCAACCCCTTCGCTCGTTACAGGACGCTTGAGACGGCGCGTGGCGCTCAGGCGGTCGAGTACATCCGCGAATCGATCGCTCAGCGTCCTCTGACGGGCCTTCTGGGCACCCGGGGGCTGCGGGCTGAGGCCGACGACACGCTCGGGTATCACGCACACAACGCGTACCTGAAACAGGCGTACGTGGGCGGCCTGGTGCTGGCGGTTCCATACGTTGTGCTCGCGGCGCTCAGCCTCGCAGCTGCGGCGTACGTCTGGCGATATCGGATGCTCCTGGACGTCGACCCCCTGCTTCTCAGCACGCTGGCTGCGTTCATGGTGATGATCTATGCGCAGGGAATGGCGAACCACATGATTTATCTCGGCACGAACACGTGGGGTTTCCTGCATCTCCTGTTGTCGATGCTGTTCCTCACGTGGGCGGGCGAGGTAGCGCGCTTCCGTCGCGAACAGCCCGCAGCGGCGACGATGTTGCTGCGGCGGCCCGCGCAGTTGGCCTAGATGCGTTCAACCACTCGCCGCAGCGTTCTGCCGCTTCCTGGCGAATCGTTCGCGGACGGCGTCGGGATCCCAGATTGGATATGGACGCCCGATGATCTCGGCCAGTTCCCGGTGATCTCCTTCGAGTTCGCGCAGTAGTCGCTCGACGCACTGCTCCGACGGTGGCGGCGGTGGCGGCGGAGCCTTGGCGGTCAACATGCGTCGCAACCGATCGCGCGTGGCAACCGGCAACATCGGCCGAAGCTTCTGGTAGGGCCATGTACGCCGCAACCGCATGAACAGCCCGCGATCGGACGATCGATCCTCAGCCGTATTGAATTTGGACTGAGGATCGATCCTCTCCGGTCGAGCGGTGAAGCCGAGGATTGGGCCCAACCGCTCGATGTGTCCTGGACGATCCTTGACGTATTCATCCAGGAGCAAGACGTGCAGCCGCTCGAGTGGGTAGTGCTCGAGCCACGCCCGGGCCTGGAAGGCGTACTTGCTGAATGGGATGGCGGTATGGTCGGCCTCGATGAACTCTTCGACCGTGGCCGGGCCGGGCTGGTTGGTGATGGTGTGATGGTGGTGGCTGACGATCCGGCTGATCGGCTCGCGGAGGATGTAGATCAACTGGATGTCCGGGCCAAGAACTTCGCGGGCCCGTGCGGGAACGTTGGTGAACCTGGGGATCTTGGTGTACCCGGTCGAGGCATCGCCCCGTGCATCGGTTGGCTTCGCGCCGTCGAACATCGATTCGTACTCAGCCAGGCCCGCAGGCGTCAGCACGGCATCGTGCGCGAGCGAGGTCGGCTCCTTCTCATACGGAAAATAAACCCCCGGCTGTGTCAGGAGGTCTCGATAGAGCGTGGTGGTGCCACTCTTCTGTGCGCCGATGATGAGAAAGGTCGGAAGCATCAGCCCGTCGCTCCGGAAATGAACTGCTCGTAGCACTCGATCGTCAGGGCGGCCACCTTCGGCCAGGTGAATCTCTCACGTACGAGGGTCGCACCCGCCAGGCCCATGCTGCGGGCACGGGCGGTATCCGAGAGCACGTGTTCGAGAGCATCGGCGACCTCACGCGGGTCCAGATCGGTTTCGATGCCGGCGTTCACCTCGGAGACTTCGGGAAAGTGGCAGGCTCGTGAGATCACGACCGGCAAGCCAATCGCCAGCGCCTCGGTGATGGCGATCGAGAAGCCTTCCTGACGGCTTGGCAGGCAGAACACGGCAGCGTCCCGCAGTACGGCGAGTTTATCGGCTCCGTACTGCGGGCCGACGAGATGGACGCGAATTCCCACCCCATGCGCCGCGATCCGGGCCTCGAAGTCCGCACGCTGGCCGTCATCGGGACCGGCAACGACGAGTTCGACGCTGGGCATTCGTTCGTGGAGCAGCGCGAACGCATCGGCCAGGTAGTCGAGCCCCTTCTTGTGCGCCAGCCTGGAAAGGAAGAGCACGTACGGGCGGTCGCCGATCTCGGGATGCTGGCTGCGGAACGCGCCGGCCGGCGGCAGATGCTCGATCTCCTCGAGGAAGATGCCGTTGGGAATAACGCGTGTGGGAGCACCTCGCAACACCGGCGCGGCCAAGCTTGCCTCGTCGGCGTTCAGCATGTGCACGAAGGAGGCTCGCTCGAGAAACTTCTTGTGCGTGGTCGCCAGGGCGATGCGCTTCTTGGTTGGCTTCACCGAGAGCGTGTAAGGGTCGAGCATGCCGTGGGGCGTCACGACGTAGGCCACACCACGCCTTCGAGCGACGGCAGCCATGGCTGGCATCATCGGCTCCCACATGCCATGCGTATGCAGGACGTCGACGCCCTGACCAACCATGGCTTCGAATGCCCGAGCGGCCGCGCGGCCGGTCACACGCTCGAGCCTGCCGGGATCGCTGATCGACTTCTGTCGCACCAGTTCGCCGTGCGGTGTCTCGGCCATCAGCGCGTCGGCTCGTGCGCCACCCTCTTGCGAGCGGTACGAGAAGATGGTCACGTCACATCCCATCGCGGCCTGGGCCGCGGCCAGCCGGGCGGCCACCACGGGCGGTCCGCCACCGGCGGGGTCGAGGTCGCCGATCGCATGGACGATGCGTCGCGGGCTCATGGGGCATCGCTTCCAGGCTGATCGCGATAGGGTGGACGATCCTTGACGCGCTCGGCGGGATTGCCCACGTAGATTGACCAAGGCTCGAGATCACGCATGGTGCATGCCCTCGATCCGAGGATGGCGCCCTCCTGTACGCGAACCGCTGGCCCGACGAATGCATCGGCGGCGATCCATGCGTCGTCTTCAATGACGATGGGTGGTCGCAGCAATGGCATGGAGCGGAGGGTGTAGTCGTGCGAGCCCGCGCACAGGTGTGCGCCCTGGCTGATGACCACGCGACTGCCAATCGTGACAGGCCCCAGGCAATAGAGGATGGCGCGATCGCCGACAGAACTGTCCTCGCCCATGGTCAGGTTCCACGGGATCTCGATGTGAACCGTTCGGCGAATGCGCACCGTGGGGTGTAATTGCGCGCCAAAGAGCGAGAGCAAAGCCCGTCGCAACCCATACCAGTTGTGGAACGACCCACGAAACAGCGTTGCCTGCACGACGCCCCACAGCACGCGCGCTATCTTCGCCTTGAGCGTGTACGGACTCTTGCCCCGGTCGTTGGGGTCGGCGCCTTGGTCGACATAATCACTGGCGCGCATGCGCTGGGAGGGCTGCTCGGTCATGCGGGCGGCGCTCCGCTATAACGCTGTCCCAGACGCCTGGCGATCTCCATCTCGCGTCGCTTGGCGACGGACATGAACTCGTACCAGGCCATGTTGGTCGCCATGACGAGGCCGGGATAGCCATCCAGGATGCCGCGCCGGAAGAAGTAGTCAAAGCCGAAACGGAGGAAGGGCCTGCCCGGCAGGTTTCGCGCGTGCTTCTTTAGCCAGCGATGTCGCTCGATGGTGCTGCCGAAGAGCCTGGCCTTGACGCCGCCTGCGTCCTTGGCGCCCCAGGCGTGGGCTTCCCATGTGGTGTAGCGATTGTGCTTCTCGATCCACGTCGTGAGATCGCGATAGGCGTAATGAAGCATGTCGTGCTTCAGGTAGCCTGCCTCGCCGGTCAACAGCACCGGGTGCTCGTGGACCTCGTTGTCACCCGAGCCGGTATCGCCGAGATTGCCGATGCGTTCGTACCGCCCGACGCGATGCTTGAAGAGCCTGAGGTTCCAGCTCGGGTACCAGCCGCCGCCCTTGAGCCAGCGACCAAGGAACATGAACTTGCGATTGATCCAATAACCGTCGCCGCACCCATTGCCATCAGGCTCGTACTTGCCCGTAACGACTGCCTCAATCTCGGCAGCGAGCTCGGGCGTGATGTGCTCGTCGGCATCGACGATGAGGACCCAATCGTGTCTCCAGGGCACGTGCTCGAGGGCCCAATTCTTCTTCTTTGGCCAGCCGGCACTGCGGTCGTAATGGAACTGGTAGACTTCCGCCCCCAGTGCCTGGGACAGCACGATGGTGTCGTCGGTCGACTGGCTATCGATCACCGTGACCTGCTCGGCCCATGCCAGCCGGCGGACGCACGCGGCGATGTTGTCCTGCTCGTTCTTGACGGGCACCAGCACGCTGACGGGCACGCTGCCATCAGGCGGATAGCCCTCGACCGCCGGAAGCTCGGCGAGAACCGCACGATGCGATTCAAGGTCCTCGTGCAATGGCATGGGCTGCGCATCGGCAGGATGCGGATGGACCTGTTCGGTCGTGCGTGCTTCGGCGATGGTCATGATGCAGCACTCCGGCCGGTCGCGTTCGAGTGGTTCGCGGGCTCTTCGCCCGCATTGACAGAGGCACTGGAGAGGAAGCGATCCAGCACCGCCCCGCACGGCTCCCAGGCATTATCGGCCAAGAGACGCTCCAGCTTTGGCCGAGTCGACGCCAATCCCACGTAGCACTTGAAGCGACGGTGCGGGGGCATCGGCCATCGCGGACAATCCGGGGCGAGATCGCGCGGATGAAGGTACACCACCGTGGGCCGGCCGACCCGGGCCTCGCTGCGGATCGCGGCACGGAGGGCCCGATACGGCAGCAGCCTCAGATAGCCGCCGCCAGAGAAACCCATGCGGGTTCTCGAACCCAAGGGCGACCACACGGACATCGGCAGTTCCCGGATGGTCTCGCCGCTGGGAGCGGTGACGACGTGCGGCTCTCGAGGGCATGGATACCCGCCGTGGCCGCGCGGCGCCGGAAACAGGCTCGAATCCCACTCGATTCCCGCATCGGCGAGCACATCGAAGGCCCATTCGCAGCCGGGCACGATCGAAAACGAGGGTGCGCGATACCCGCGCACACGAGCGCCCGACGCATTGCTGATCGCATCGAGCGAGCGGCGCAGGTCCTCGGCAAATCGCTCCGGGCCGAGTTCGCCCACACGATCGTGCATGTGGCCGTGTGACGCTATCTCGTGCCCGGCCTTGGCGATGCCTTGCACGAGCGCGGGGTATCGCTCGGCAATCCATCCCAAGACGAAGAACGTGGCTCGGACGCGATGGCGATCGCAGATTTCCAGGATCTCTTCGGTCCTCGACTCGACCAACGAGTGACGCGTCGTCAGGTCGTCCCATTGATCGGCCTCGAGCCCCTTGACCTGCACGATGTGGAACCAGTCCTCGATATCGAAGGACAGGGCGTGCGTCATGTCGGCTGGCTCGGGCATCTGAGATCTCCGACACTAGAACGCATCATGATCGAGGAACGTGAACCGCCAGGCCGCGGGGTCTTCGGTCATCAGCGGCGTTGCCTCTTCACCCGTGAAGGCAATGAGCCGGTACGTCTCGCTCGTGGCCACGCGGAAGCCTCTGCGCTGCAGCACGCGTGAGGTTACTTCGCCCGCGCCATCGAGCCACAGCACGCCCTCAGCCCCCTCTGAACGGACCTGAGCCTCGCATGCTTGGGCCAACGCTCGCAGCACCCGCTCGTCTTCATCGTGCGCCACCATGTCGAGAATGACACCGGTCTGGATGCCGTTTCCGCGTACCGCAAGTCGACAGATCGCAAATCCGACAAGTGCGGCTTCATCATGAACAAGCACGACCGAATAGGGCTTGCCGTCGACACCTCCACCAAGCCGACTGCGGAGAAGTTCGGACGTCCATCGAGTCGCGATCCGGTCCTGCGAACCCCTGTGCATGAGTTCGGCCAGCGAGTCCAGGAGCTTTGGATCGTCCCGAACATTGCTGGCGGGCGTGCGCTGCACCCGCAGGCTGCCCTCGGGTCGACCGCTGCGCAGCGATTGTCCGGCGCGCCAGAGCCCATCTCCCACCGGCGCCAGAGCCGCCAGCGCCGGGAGGCCCTTGTGCTTGGCCAGCAACGCGAATGGCTTGAGGGGCTTGATGAGCACCGACCAGGCGCACACGACCTTGAAGCCAAGCTTCAGGTGGCCCTCGGTCACGTTTGGCCGGCGCATCGCCGTCAGGATGGCTTCGATGCCGAGTTCGCCCATCGCCCGGCGCATGGTGAACACGAGTTGTGGGTAGAGCATCAACTTGCGATGCTCGGGTAAGACAAAGAGGTGGGCCCAGTACCCGATGGGCAGCGGCTCATCCTGATCTGGGTGCCGCAGCGATCGCAGATACATTGCGGTGCTGGCGGCAGGAACATCACCCACGGTGCCGAGCCACATGGCGATGCGTTGCTCGTCCAGATCAGCCAGCGCAGAGCCAACCTGGGACGCGTCCAATTGATGGCCGTCGCGCTCCGACAGCAACTGGGCGATACCGTCCAGATCGTCGGGCGTCGCCCGGCGGATGCCCGTCCTGGCGGCGGTCTTCGTCAGCGCTTGGCCTCCACCCTGGTCGCGATGGCTCGGGGCGAGACCAATTCAGGGATCTCATCGGGGTCGAAGGTCACGCCAAAGGCGCCCTCCAGCGCCATCACGATGTTCAGGTGCGCGATGCTGTCCCACGCCTCGATCGACTCGGGTGACGCGTCCTCGGGAACAGGCGGTAGGCCCAGCGCGTCGCCAATGATCTGACAAGTGGTCTCGAGCGTTGATTCGGGCATGCACGAACTCCGATCTGGCGAACTTTCAGGCTGGCGTTGGCAGCATTACGCGACGGGTGATCCACTCGGGATGCTCGATCGACGCGTGCTCGAGGTCGAGCGTCCAGAGTACGCCCTGCTCGTCATGCTGCGCTGCCTCGAACCCATGATCCCGGTAGATTGCCTCGGCGGGCGGGTTCTTTCTCGTCGGCAGGAACCAGCCCTGCAAGGTCGACGCACCGGCCTGTCGGGCATGCTCGGCCACGGTCGCGAGCATCGACGTTTCGACCGTCCGGCCGATGACTCGGCACGACATAAGGAACGTGTCGAACTCCCACGCGCGTTCGCCGACGGTCACGATCATCACGCCAACGATGCCATTGTCCCCGAAGCGGTCACGCACGCTGATCCAATAGACCCGATACGCCGCGTCGCCGGCCATCGCCTGGATGTCCTGAACAGCATAACGGCGCGTCGTCATGTTCAGTTGGTTGGTCTTCTGCGTCAACTGGGCCACGCGCTCGATCACCGCGGCGTTGGCGTTTGCATCCAGCAAGCCGATATCGGCTTCCATTTCGAGTGATCGCAGGTACTCCTCGATGGAACCCGCGCTGCTCTGGAGTTCGGTTCGCTGTCGCTGCTGGGCGTACATCTGGCCGCGCTTGCGATCATCGTCGCTCAGCGCCAGTCGCTCGAAGAGCGGACATGCGCGCAGCGCCGTCAGCAGGTCTTGGGGTCGGTCGCTGGCCGGCTCGAGCACGGTGACCTCGGGAACGAGGCTTCGCACCAGTTCGCGCTCGATCGGATTGTCGTCGAGGAAGACCAGCGAATCGATGCCGATATTCAGCTCCGATGCGATCTCCCGCAGGTTCTGGGCCTTGTCGACCCAGTTCACGCGAACCGCTGCGAAGTGATCAGGCTTGAGCACCATGTGCGCGTGCTTCTCGAAAGGTTCCATGGCGTCATCGGGGTTGTTCTTGCTGCACAGCGCCAGCAGAATTCCACGCTGTGCCATGTCTCGCGAGACCCGCTGAATGGCAGCATAATGCGCCCCGGGATACTCCACGCCCAGCTTGATGCCTTCCAGTCCATCTTCGCCGATCACTCCGCCCCAGAGCGTGTTGTCCAGATCCAGAACCAGACACTTGGCCTGTCGGCCCATCACCGGCATCAGGTACCGCGTCCATTCCCGGGCCAGCGGCAGCAGCGCCTCGGCGATCATCGGCAGGCGGACGGTCAAGAACTTGTCTTCGTCGTACCAGCGATCTCGACCGAAACGCGCGATCAGGCCGTCGTAGTCCAGAACGTACACGCCCGACATCTCGGCGGCGGCCTCGCGAAGGCGGCTATTGATGCGATCGATCGCGGCGGACTGGCTCTGGCCGCCCGGCGTCGTTGATTCCAACACCCCCATCGAGGCCTGCGGCGGTTTCTCGAGCGAATGAATGATGATGGCCGCCCGGCTGCGCTCCCGCAGCGTACGGAGCGGCCCCAGCAAGCTCTCGACGGCACGGTCCGCTTCTTCAACCAGGGTATCGGCATCAAGCGTCGCGGCATCGAACCACAGCGCGGGCGACACGTCGCGTGTTTGCACCGCCACGAGCACGACGTCGGGCGACGGATCTCGATACACCACCGACGCGGGCGAGAGCATCTCCTGCGTCCAGGCGTTGAATTCCCCGAAGCGAATGCGCAGAACGAGGCCGAACTCCGCCGCACACGCCCGAGCAAAGGGCGTCACCGGCTCGAATGTACAACTGCGAAGCACGAGCAGATCACACGTGGGCGCCGCGAGCGCCGGGGCGAGTTCCTGGAATCGAGCCGCTACCCAAGGCGCCGCGGCCGGATTAGCCCGCCATACGGACATCAGCCCGTGGCACGCCAGTCGAGCCCGCGTGGCACGAGAAGCCTCGTCGGGCTGCGCGAGAGCTGCACCGATGTCCTGCTCGACCTCGGCCCGTGACTTGGGCTGGGGCTGACCCTCTCCTCGCTCAGACAACGCTCAACTCCCGCACCACACATACCAAACAAAAAACGATCGCCAATCGCTCTCGCAAGGAAGCGATCGTACGCCTCAGCGGCGTCCATCCGGCCCTCCCTACGTTGTCCGCCTGTTCCAAGATCGGTCAGACGCCGGCCTGCGCTCGGTCCGATTGGGCCGGTGGCGTTGCAGGCCGAAGGTCGGGCTTGCGGCGCCTCACGGCCTTCTCGACTTCGTCGCAGAATGCCCCCAGGAGCCGTGCCTGGGTGTAGCGCTCGTCGATGTACGAACGGGCCCGGCGGCCCATCTGGGCGAGTTCCTGGCGGGGCGTGGCGGCAATGGCCTCGATCTGCCGGGCACACGCTTCTCCGTCGCCGTCGGCCACGCGCCAGCCGACGCCCTGACCGTCGAGAAGGTCGGTCACGTGGCTGGGGCTTGGCCCCACGAACAGGATGGGTCGCCCCACCGCCATTGCCCCGTAGACCTTGCAGGGATGGATGCAGCCCACCGCCGCGTCGACCATCGTGACCACGTGGAGATCGGCCGCCGACAGGGAGTATCGCAGCCGCTCGAAGGGCTGGTAGGGCAGATCGATGATGTTTGCCGGCTGGTGTTCCTCGATCACGCGACGGACGTCGGCCTTGCCCACGCCGCCGCCGATGAACATGAAGACGATGTCTTCCCGATCGCGCAATCGCAGCGCCGCATCCAGTACGGTGGTCACCGACGTGGTCATGCCGTGGTTGCCAGAGTACATGACCACGAACTTGCCGTCGAGGCCGTGCTGCTTGCGAAAGTCGTTGTCCTCGTGCTCGACCGGCTCGATGTGGTCCTCGTGCGGCCACGGCGGCAGGATCGCCATGCGGTCACGCACGTCGACCTTCCGATTGACTCGCTCGGCCATGAATCGATCGAGCGCGACGACGCCATCGCAGCGTCGCAGGGTCAATCGATTGCCGGCATCGAAGACGACGGCCGCGGGGTGGCGAGGCCCGATGGCGCCGGTCTGGATGAGTTGGTCGGGATTGAGGTCCATGACCCAGAAGACCAGGGCCGCCCGCTTCAGCCGTGCCAGCACCGTACCGAACGCGCCAGTGAACGGTGGGCTGGTGCTGACGAGTACCGCCTGGACGTTGCGCACCCGCAGCCCGAGCAGGATGGCCTGGATCAGGAACAGCACGCCCGCCAGCACGCGAATCGGTAGGGCCTTCTTGCCGAAGCTCGACAGCGGGAGCCGGCGGATCTCGACGCCATCGAGCGTCTGGCTGCGTTCGTAGCGAACCGACGCGTCTTCGTACCCGTTGGCGGCGGCATACACCATGACGCGCCAGCCGCGTCGCGCCATCTCCGCGGCGGCGTCGTGCATGTGTTGGCCCACGCTGGCCGGATCGGGCACATAGACCTGGCTCAGGACCAATAACACCGGCTTGTTCTGGTCGTCAGACCCAGGCATCGCGGATGGTATATCGGTCAACGGGCGGCCCGGATGTACGCCGAAGCAGGGAAGTGCCCCTCGCCCGCTCGCAAGCCCTGGTTCATGGGCATGGGCCGGTAGTCGAGCAGCACGCCCTTCAGCGCGTCCTGCCGTTGGTGATGGAGCATCGACATGCAGACTTCCACCCGCCAGCGTGCGTTGTCGACGAGGTACGCGTAGAGCAGCGTGTTCTCCCGAAACTGGAAGATCCCTTCGTCGAGCAATGCCGGCCCGTAATCGAAGGGGAAGTAGATGTCGTGGAAGTGGGCCCAGGTTCCTTCGGACAGCCGCGGCAGGATCTCGCTGATGAGCACGATGACCTCGCTGCCCGGCCGCAGAGTATGCGACGAGTCGACGAACAGGAAGCCGCCATCGGCCATGGACGCCAGTTCGTCGCGCGGCACGTCCTGCGCCTTGGCGCTGTGGAGGGTCAGCCTGCCCTGGCGTGCAAAGTCCTGAAGCATGGGCGTGGGATAGGGCTCGACGCACACGAGCGTCGGTTCATAGCCGGCATCGCGCGCCGCCTCGAGGATGATGGCGGTGGACACGCCGCAGCCGACCTGCGCGATCTTCGCCGGCTTCTGATGGACGATAAACGAATAGATCGCCTGGGCCTCCATCGGCCCGAATCCGCCCTCGCCGTTTGCGTCGCACGCCCGGCCGTGCACGCCGGCTACGTCGCCCGCGCGCCCCCCTTCCTCCAGCCACGAACGCAATGATGCGATCTGATCATCGAGCGATGCCGCATCGATGCCGGTCATCGACATCGGCGCTCGCCAGCCGGTCGACCGCCTGAGTTCATTGAAATCGGGAATCTCGGAGTAGAAGTGGTTCGGGAGCACGGTGGCCCCGAATCGCTGACTCACGCGATTGAATTTCACAAGAGAAGCGGGCAAGGCCGCCTTGATGCGTCCGATCATGCCCGCTCCCTTCGCAGCACGTGCTTCTCTTCGGCGAGTTACTTTACCTTCTTGAGTTCCTGGATGACGTAGCGCATGGTGAGCTTGTCATCGCCCTCGGGCATGCTCTCGAGCGTCTGCTCGAGGCGAGGCAACATGCGATCGATGGCCTCCTTGCCGCCCGACTTCATCTGCTCCACCATCATCCTGGCCCGCTCCTGGTGGGCCTCGGCGAGATCTTCGAGCTTGATCTCATCGCCCGCGTTGGCCGAGCCCTGGTCGCCCTCGCCCTCGCCCTCGCCGGCCTCCTCACTCGCGGCCAGTTCCTTCACCTGCTCGGGCAGCTCGAAGGTGGACTCGTCCAAAGCATTCACTTCGAGCTTGGTCACCTTCATCTCGACCGAGCCGCCGGGCATGTTGGGCGACTCGATGGTCATCTTGTGGAAGAACTGGACGCCCTCGATCGTCTTCCAGTCGCCCAGGGTGATGGTGGTGGTCTGCTTGCCCATGGGCGTCTCGTCGGTCTGGGTCATGCCCAGGGGCCGACCGTCGCGGGCATCGAAGTACATGAAGCCGCTGCCCTGGTTGTCCTTGGGCACGAAGCGGACCTTGTACGCGGCGTTGCCGTTGAACTCTTCTTGCGCCACGACCTCGAGCGTTTCCATGTCTTCGCGCATCCGCTTGGGATCGAGCAGGTTCATGTGCAGCGAGGCCTGGCCGTCCAACTGCTTGGCCTGCTCTTCTTCCATGATCACGTATCGATCGCCGGGCATCTTCATCCAGGCGACCTTGCCGTCGGTGCCCATCTCCGAGTTCCCGAAGGGGCTCTGGCTCGAGTTGAATCGGCCGCCCTCACGCGACCACTTGTTCTCGGTGGTAATGGTTGAACCCATCACCGACATCGTCATCACGGTGTGCAGGTTCTTGATCTCTTCGAGCTTCTCGCGACCGCCGATGGACTCGACAGCGCTGCTCAAGACCTTGTCAATGTTGGGCAGGTTGCTGTCCTGCTTGGCCGAAGGCGCCGCCTGCTGGCCGATGCTGCCGCTGTTCTGGGCCAGTGTCGGAGCACCGGCGGCAAGCAGGAGGCACAGGGCCAGGGAAGTCGAATTAAGTCGTTGCATGGGATTCTCCCTTCGGATCGTGTTGGTGGTACACCGCGTATGCGGCGATGAGTGCTGGGCGACCGAATTCTGCGAATCCGGTCGTCTTCAGCCAGAGCCATCCTCGGCTTCCAGCATGGCCTTCAATTCTTGAATGACGTAGCGAACCATGAGGCGCTGCTGAGGATCGTCGACCTGATCAAGCATTGATTGGCCTTCGTTCAAGGCCTCTCGCTTGGTGTCCGCGTCGAGCGATCGGAGATCGTTCAATATCGCCTTCGCCTGCTCGCGTGAAGCATCGTCCAAGTCCTCCAACGCGATCGGCTCGTCGCCCTCCGTCTTGGCCGCTTCTGCGGCACGCCGGACCTGCTCCTTGAGTTCTGCGGGCGGTTCAAAGTCGGTGGCCTTGAGCGTATTAACTTCGACCGTCTCAACAACAGTCACCGGCGATTCCATGCCGAACATGTCCGACTGGGTCGTCCACTTCCGCAAGAACTGCACGCCCTCGGTCGGCGCCCATTCGTGGAAGATTTCCAGCATCGTGTGCCGGCCGCCGCCCTGCTTGGGCCAGAACCGCTGCCAACCCTCGGGCATCATCGAATCGGCGTTGACATAGATCACGCCGGACGCATCGCTGTCCTTCTCCTCGAATTGCAGGACCGTGACGCCGGCGCCGTTGAACTCGGTCGGCTCGCCCACCGTGAACGAGGCGAATCGTTCGCGGGCGTACGACGGCAGCGTCGCGAGCCTCACATGGGAGTCAACCGAGCGACGCGCCGACGAGACCTGCTCCCCGCTGATGAGCGATGGCGCCTCGTCGAGTGCATTCTGCCGCCACGAAAGGTCGCCCGAGGATGCGGTGATCTGCGGAGGATACTCCTCCTGGAGTACCTTCAGCGCCCAGCCGCCGTTGCGGGACCAGTGATGCTCGTACTTCAGGCTGGCGTGCTCGGCATCGTGCGTCACGACCCGGAGCGTTTTGATTGCGGCGACGCGGTCGCGGCCACCGAGCGCCTTGACCACTTGTTCGGCGATCTTCATCGCGGCAGGATGCAGGTCTTGTGCCGGCGTCGCGATCGCTGGCTCGGCCTCACCCTGCGCAATGACCAGCGGCGCGCCGATCGTGGCGATCGCCATCGCCGCGAGAATAGATAGTGTTCGCGTACTCACGTCAATCTCTCCCTCGTACCTTGCCGCTCTCAACCGGCAGCGCCCGCCTTGGCCTTGCCCACGTGAGCGCCCTTGGGGGCGGCCTCGCGCTGAGGCACCTTGCCGTTGTACTTCTTCATGTGCTCGTCGTAGATCCACTTGTACGTCTTTTCCATGCCGTCGCGCAAGCGGATGGAGGGTGACCAGCCGATCTCGCTCTCGATGAGCGTGTTGTCGCTGTTGCGGCCGTTCACGCCCTTAGGCGCGTCGAGGTTGTACTTGCGGTCGAGCTTGATACCGGCGATGTCCTCGACGATGTCGACCAGGCCGTTGATGGTCACCAGCTCGTTGCTGCCCAGGTTCAGCGGCTCGATGCTGTCGCTGTTCATGATCTTCTGGCTGCCGTTGACGCAGTCGTCGATGTACATGAACGAACGGGTCTGCTTGCCATCGCCCCAGATCTCGATCGAATGATCGCCGCTGAGCTTGGCCTCGATTACTTTGCGGCACATGGCGGCGGGCGCCTTCTCGCGGCCGCCCTCCCAGGTGCCGAAGGGGCCGTACACGTTGTGGTAGCGGGCCACGCGGGTGTACATGCCATAGTCCTCGCGGAAGTGTCGGCACATGCGCTCGCTGAAGAGCTTCTCCCACCCGTAACCATCTTCGGGCAGGGCGGGGTAGGCGTCTTCTTCCTTCAGGGCGACGACGTCCTCGTCGGTCTGCTTGTCGCCGTTGTAGACGCACGCCGAGGAGCTGTAGAAGAACTTCTTGACCCCCGCGTCACGGGCGGCCATGAGCATGTGCGTATTGATCAGCACGCTGAGCATGCACTCGGCCTTGTGGGTCTCGATGAAGCCCATGCCACCCATATCGGCGGCGAGTTGGTAGACCTGGTCGGCCCCCTGGCAGGCCTGTCGGCAGGCATCGATGCCGTTGAGGTCGGCCACGAGGTTCTCGGCGTCGTTGTGGACCTGGTACCACTCTTCCATCGGCTTGCGATCGACCGAACGCACTCGGAAACCCTGACGCAGCAGGTCCGCAGCCAAGTGCCCGCCGATGAAACCACCACCGCCCGCAACTACAACCAACTCGCCCGGCATGTCCGCTCCTCGATGGACCTGAGCCTCGATGACACAAAAACAACCCGCGATCTCAGGCCGTCTCGCGGGGTCGACGGATGCTAGAGCGCTCGTCGTCCGGAACACACCTTCGCACGATCGTCCGCCGGATCGCTGGTTCGCCCGGCGGGGTCGCCGTGTTCATGCCGGGCTGGCATTCCAATCGTCGCCAGAGATGTACCCCAACGTTCGCATGGTGTCTCCGGCATGCTCTTCCAGGAAGGCTAAGTCGGCGTCGGTGTAGGCGGTCCGCCAGTCGTGAGGCCGGACGCCCAGTTTTCGTCCCATAACATTGGTGCTCTCTGGGATACCCGTGAGACGGGCGAGCCACAACTGTTGGCGATACTTGAGCTTGGGCGGAAGCAGGGGCTCTCGGCGTCGTGGTTCCTGACCGAGCCAGGCAGCAAGGTGAGCGAGCATGGACCCCGGATCACCGACCATGTGCTCGTATCGAATGACCTGAGCCGCGGGCGACAGGTTCGACCAAGCCTGGACATGGTCGGCCCAGTATCGAACGCGATTCCGCCCGCCAACATCCTGTCTGATGTAGTCCGATAATGATCTTGCCGCTGTTTCCTTCGTCACACGCTCGAACGCATGAAGGCTCGCGAGCACCGCCCGAACGTCGCGGACGCAGTAGAGCACCACGCCCTCGCGCAGGGCCGCCTCGCACAAAGGCCTGGCTTCGGCGATGATGCCCGGAAAATCGGGCGTGCTATGGGTCTTCAACGCCGGCATGGGCGCCGTGGCCATCATGCGCTGGCACGCCTGCACGCCCACATGCGATCGATGCTCGGGTCGGAAGCGATCGATGACAAAGTACAGGTATCGATGCGGGTTGACGCCCAGGCGGAACGGTGGGCAACACGCCTCGAATTGCCGGCGGAGGAAGTCGAGCATCAAGTGCGTGCCCGAGCGGCGATGCGATGCGACCACCACGGGCCGCACACCGGCCGGAAGCGGCGATCCGATCGCTTCGGGCAAGTCCTCTCCCGCGGACATGTGCCGAGCCTAGCGCCCGGCGTGCGGACGAGCCGGGATCCACCTCAGAACGGGAAGACGAGTGGCGCGAGAATTACGGCCGTAATCCCGATAATCACGTTCATCGGAATGCCGACGCGCAGGAAGTCAGCAAATCGGTAACCTCCCGGGCCGTAGACCATCAGGTTGGTCTGGTAGCCCAGTGGCGTCGCGAAGCTGGCCGAGCCACCGATCATGATGGCGATCACGAAGGGCATCAGGCTGACGTCCATCCGTGTCGCGGCATCGACGGCGATCGGAAACACGAGTACGACCGCCGCGTTGTTCGTGATCACCTCCGTTGCCAGGCTCGTGATCACGTAGATCGCAAGCAGCACCATCCACGGATGTTGTCCCACGGTGCCGAGAATGACGTCGGCAATGCCGGCCGCAGCGCCAGATACGCGCAGCGCCTCACCGAGCCCCAGGGCCGCGCCGATGACGATGAGGACCGACCAGTCGATGCTGCGACGGGCCTCGGTGATGGTGCAGCACCGCGTGACCACCATCAGCCCGGCGGCCACCAGGGCGGCGGCGAGCATATCGAGCACGCCCAGGGCGGCAAGCGCAACCATTCCCGCAAGGAACACGGCCGCCAGCGGCGCGCGGGCGTGGCGCCGTGGCGCCGAGTCTTCCAACGCGCTGACAAGCAGGAAGTCGCGCGAATTGCGGTGTCGGTCGGCAAAGCCCGGGTCTGCTTCGAGCAGCAACGTGTCGCCGGGCTTGAGCTCGATGTCGCCCAGCTTGCCCTTCAACCGTTCGCCCTCTCTTGCCACGGCGATGACCACCGCGTCGTAGGTATTGCGGAACCGACCGGCACGGATCGTCTGCCCAGCCGCGGGACTCGTGCGCGAGACGACCGCCTCGAACAAGCGTCTGCGAAAACGAGGAGAATCGAGCTTGAACACCTGGTCGGTCGCCGGCGTCAATCCGCGCAACGCCTGGAGGTCCTTGATCGCTTCGACGACGCCCGCAAACACGAGGCGATCGCCTGCGCGGAGCACGGTGTGGGGCCCCATCGCCGCCATCACACCACCCTCGCGCTCGACTTCCACCAGAAAGCACCCGGGCAGATTCCGCAAGCCCGCGGCCTCCACGGTCTTTCCTGCCAGCGTGCTGCCTTCTGGCACGATCATCTCGAGCGTGTACTCCCTGGGATCGGCCATGACGCTGGCCGGCGAGCCGCGATTCGGCAGCAATCTGGGCCCCAGGAGCAGGAGGAAGGCAAGGCCAACCACCACGCATGGCAGGCCTACCCAGGTGATGTCGAACATGCCGATGGGATCAAGCTGGTCCGGATCAACTTGATCGATGACCATCCCCGCCACGACCAGGTTCGTGCTGGTGCCGATGAGCGAGCACGTGCCGCCGAGGATGGCCGCATAGCTCAGCGGCAGCATGAACTTGGACGGCGACAACCCCGTGCGCTTGCACCAGTCGGAGACAGCCGGGATCATCAGGGCGACCACTGGCGTGTTATTCAGGAAGGCGCTCATGCCCGCAACCGGAAGCGTCATGCGCACCATGCCCGTCCGCATGGACTGCGGCCGACCCAAAACGCGGGCCGAGATCCAGTCGATGCCGCCGGTTTCTCTCAGGCCCGTCACGACGACGAAGAGCACCGCCACCGTCGCCAGGCCCGTGCTCGCGAATCCACCGATGGCCTGACCGGGATCCAACACGCCCAGCTTTATGCCCGTATCGGTCGGTACGGGCACCACCAGGAGGGCCGTCAATGCGGACACCATGATCGCGTCGGCCGCGATCCGGGTGAACATCAGGGCCAGCAGCACCGCCGCCACGATGCCCAGCACGATGACGGCTTCGATACCCATGAACGCCTGCTCCCCTCGAACCGTGCAAGAACCGATCGCCAAGGGCTACATCGGCTATCGGCGGCGGAGAGGATATATGGCGGCAGGATGGCGTGGGTTCACCGACATTGGTCGATAGCGGTCAGAAGCAGGAGGAAGTCGAAGATCAAGAACTCGCCGTCGCCGTCGAGGTCGGCCCTGGGATTGCGGTCCTGCCAGTCCGACTGGAACGCCAGAAGATCGAACACGTCGACCACGCCGTCGCGGTTGTGATCGGCCCGCTCGCAAGGGCCCCCGGTCAGGTCCCGCAACTGGTCGAGCCAGGCTTCGGCGATGACCCGGCTTCCGAAGCTCGAGAAGTGTGCATCGTCTGTCCGCATGCCGCTGGCGGCCTGGGCGAAGTACGAGCCCACCCTGGGATGGCCCACGGCGAAGATCGCCGCGACGCCCGCATCGGCGGCGTTTTCTTCGAGATAGCGATGCCACGCATGATGGGTCGTATGCGCATGCACCCCATCGCTGGCCCAGATGATCTCGGCATCTTCGCCCAGGCCCACGCGCAATCGATCAAGGTACTCGCGCATGACGCTGGGTTGAGAGCTTTGCTGGGCCAGGCCCTGGATCCACACGTCCACCTGAGATTCAACGGCCCACGCAGCGAGCGAACCCGGAAAAGCGCTCTCCAGTTGCGGCGTGTAGCCCTGGCCGCTCTGGCCGGCCGACCCGAAGAGGTACCCATCCACGTCCGGTCGCCATGCGCTGGTGGCATAGTGCATCAGGCCCAGCAGATCGTCGTCCGCCGCACGAAGCACCTGACCGCGCCAGTTGCGATCGTCGCCGGCGGGCACCGGCTCGAATCGATGCTCCACGGAAACGAAGCGCCACGGACCAATCCGAAGTTCGGCCCCCGCCTCGGGTCGATGACCAAACGGGTGAGACAACGTCACGGATGTCACGCCGTTGGCGACTTCGGCTGCAGTCACGACGGAAACCGACCCGCGAGCCGGGCCGGCGATCACGACCACCGCGTCGCCCGGACGTACGTCGACCACCCTGCCGAGCACGAGCAGGGTTTCGCCGATGAACCGATCGTCGTCAGTAAACGTGAGCGCAACGCGCGTGGTATCGAGCGGAACCTCAGCCTGCCCACCGGTCGGCAGGCCCTCGCCGTGTTGCATGAAGCCACGCTCGGGCGTCCACAGCAGCGTGCTTGAGCCCGGGAAGGCAAGTAGCGTCGAACGTACCACCAGCGGCTCATCGGCCCGGAGCAGGCTGCCGTCCACCGGTCCGCACCTGAGCCGATACACCCCGCCGGGCGAGATGCTCATTGCCGGCCCCGGTCCTCGGCTGACGGCGGGCAGGGTCCCGCTGCCAAAGCGTGTCCAGTCTGCCCAGGCGTCGGTGCGCGCGTGCAGCGGGCGGACGAGCGTCACGTCAGGCGTGGATTGTGACGTATCCAGGCCAAACCAGCCACCGCGAACGTCGATCACAGTCGCTGGCCGCATCAGCACCCCCGCCATGCGCGGTAAGAGGGCTTGCACGAACCCATGCGCAAAGCCCTCGGGCCAGGGCTGCGGCCCCAGCGTACCGCGAACGCCCCGGCTATTTGCACTGACGAGCACGCGCAGGAGGCCGGTGGGCTCGGTGGCCAGCATGCGGCCCTTTTCGCCGAGCGGACCGATGGCTTCCGTCGGCGCATCGAAGGGCGGACGCTCGATCTCGAAGAATCCGTCCAGGTCAGGTTCGAGCCGGCTGGAATGAACAAGGCCCGCCGCGTATGGCACGGGCACGACCGTCATGAATGCGTAACTCAGCGGCTCGATGCGCTCTCTGGGTTGCGTGAGGAGTATGACATTGGTCGGCCTGACCGGCCCGCCTACGTACGAGGCCTTGTCATCTGGCAGGCCCGGACCAATGGGTCCGGGGCCGACGGCGTGGAACGCAAGGAACTCGCAACCACGCCACCCGTCCATCCGCCCCCCGTCGTCGCGCGTGTCCAGGCCGTGCGGCGCGTAGTAATCGCGGCTGAGCCAGACCCGTCGAACGTCGGTGTCATTCAGCGGGTGGTTGCGGATCGCCAATGCATCGAACACCAGCATTGCCGAAGGAAGCCCCAGCGGCGAGGCGCCCAGCTGCAGGCCCGAGCCGTCAGGCACGAGCATCGGGTCGGGCGCGTCGAGCGATGCCTGACCAAGACCCAGGGACCGAACCGCCGATCGCGGCCCGACCTGCGGCCGTCCAACCTGCTGGCGATCACGGGCAAATTGCCGGGCATCGGTCGCTCGGCGAAGGCGATCGGAAGCCGATCCGATCTCGGACTCGCTCACGTCTCCCTGATCGGTGGCCAGCCATGCGGCCGCGAGTCTGGCCCGATAATCGACTGACACCGCGAGCAGGTGCCAGCGGCCAGGCTCCAAGGGCGTGTCGAGCCGAAGCGAGGCCTGGTATGCATCGTGCTGAGCGGTGACCTCGATCCCATCGGGGGCGGCAACCACCGCCAGATGGCCGCCGACGGTGAGGATCGAGTTGGGCTCGGTCGTGGCTTCCTGGGCAAAGACCCACACCATGAGCGACCACTGGCCGGTGTCGATCGTGCCGGGCAGCGTCTCAGAGGCGATGATCAGTCGCGCATCGGGCGAAGTCACCCGCACGCCCGCCGAGAGCGGCCATGCCAGACAAAATGCGAGCACAAAGCCCGCCATGACGGAAATACGACGCCCGATCAGCATCTCGCTCGCCCCTCTCGCTCGCAGGATCGCCAGGATCCAACCCTCTGAACATTTTCTTTCAAGAATGGCTGGCGTGCCAGAAAAACCGGCGCATATTTGTCTTGTCTTGTCTCTCTCCTCCTAAACACGGCGCCCGGTTGCTGTCGGACGTCGTGTTTTTTTCTGCGCAGATGCAATCACACGCTCCTGCGGGAAGGCGAGAGCGTGTGGTTTTTATTTGGTACTTGCGGACCTAGCGGGCGTGCTTGGGGTCGAACGCGTCTTGCAGCGCATCGCTGAAGACGTTGAACGCCAGCACCAGCCCGAACATGAACGCTGTGGCGGTGCCGATCTGCCAGAAGAACTGGTTCAGCACCTCGCTGCGAGACTCGCTGATCATCACGCCCCAACTCGGCTGGCCCTGCACGCCGATGCCCAGGAAGCTGAGGATGACCTCGCTCTTGATGGCGCCGATGAAGATCAGCGAGAAGTTGATGAACACCAGGAACAGCACGTTGGGAATGATGTGCTTGCGCAGGATATAGAACCGCCCTGCGCCAAGGGCCGTGGCACTCTGGACGTAGTCGAGCGAGCGAATCTTCAGCGCCTCGCCGCGGATCTGCCGGCATGGCGCGATCCAGAACGTGACACCGAAGGCCACGTACATCGGGATGAGCGTCTGGTGCACCTTGATGCCGTCGGTGAACGGCACGGTGAGTTCCATCGAGCCGAACACGAACGCCACAACGGTGAGCAGCACGATGTAGGGCACGCTGGAAAGCGTGGAGTAGAGCCACACGATCGAGTGATCGACCCAGCCGCCGAAGAAGCCAGCCGTCGCGCCCAGGAAGGCCCCCACCACGACGGCGATGATGGCCGACACCAGCCCAACCTGCGTTGCCACGCGAATCGAGTAGATCGCTCGCCAGAGGATCGACCGCCCCGCCGTGTCGGTGCCCAGCGAAAGCCGCAGGTCGTACATGATCCCGTCAAACCCCGTCGGGTCGGGCAGCAGCGCCCGTACGTCGGCTTGCAGTTGCTCGATGGCCGCGTCCAGCTCTATCTTCGCTTCGGGGATCGACGCGGCAAGCGCCTCGATCTCGGCCCGCAGCTCTTCGGCTTCTTCCTCGGTCTCGGCCAACTCCAGGTCGTCGCGTGCGTACGCGAGATCTTCCCGGAAGAGCTCCAGATCGAGGTAGAGCTGGTCGACCAGTTCGAGCTGATCGCGCGCCTGCGTCATCAACTCGCGCAGTTCCTCCACCGGAAGTTCGGCCACGTCGCGCTCGGCGAACGAGATCGCATCCAGGGCGACCTGCGGATCCTGGCGGCTGAGGGCACGCTCGATGTCGGACATGTAGAAGTCGGCGTGCTCGATCTGCTTGGCCGGGCCAGCCTGCTCGAAGAAGCCCGGCAGGCTGTCTGGGCCCACGCGCTCGGTCGAGCGCTCGAGCGAAAGCTCCTTGACGATAAACGTGTCCGACAGGCGACCACCCGAGATCTTGTTGGCCAGTTGCGACCCGACGATCAGCACGGCGATCGAGATATAGACGGCGATAACGCACAGGGCGACGACCGCCGCCTTGTCGCGCACGAAGGTCCGGAACGCCCGTGAGCGGCGCAGCGATTTCAACCAGCCGACCTTGCCCTCGGCCAGTTCGCTTTCGATCTTGCGGTCCAGCAACGATCCGCTCAACGCCTCGCCCCTCTCACTTCAGAGTCACCCGCGGATCGACCACGGCGTAGAGCACGTCGGTCAGGATGTTGGTGATGATGAACAGCGCCGCCAGCAGGGCCGTGATGGCCTCGACGACCGGGAAGTCCTTGTTCGTGATCGCCGTGAAGAGCTGCTGGCCCATGCCCGGAATGCCGAAGTAGATCTCCACGAGCAGCGAGCCCATGATGATGAAGGGCAACGAAATCATCACGCGCGTGATGATCGGAATGAGCGCATTTCGCAGCATGTGGCGGTACATCACCCGCCGATTGCTGGCGCCCTTGGCGCGGGCCGTGCGGATGTAGTCCTTGTTGCACTCCTCGACCATCACGGCGCGATAGAACCGCGTGTCGTAGCCCATCGCCACGATAACGCCGATGATGACCGGCAGGAGGCAGTAATAGGGCCACTTGCTCAGCGACTTGGGCACCGATCCGAACCACGACAGCAGGATGTTGAAGAAGCCCGGATCCTCGACCCCGTTATCGATCAGGCCCTGCTTCACCTGCGACCAGATCGGCAGCACCGGCTCGTACCCGAAAGTCGAGAAGATCTCCAGATCGAACGCCAGGCGAGGCCACTGGGCGCCGAAGTACTGCCCCACGATCACGTATACCAGGTAGCTGATGCTCATGCCCAGCACGGCCAGGAACATCACGCCGCGATCGAGCGGCTTACCACGATTGAACGACGCGAGCAGGCCGAGGCTCGTTGATATGAGCGTGGTCAGCACGAGCACCGGCAGGGTGACTGAGAGGCTGGGCACGATCGACGTGGCGATGATCTCGCCCACGCTCTGGCTCTCGACCGACCAACTCTTCTGATTGAATCGCAGCGTCACGATGCGGCCTAATGCGGCGAAATACTGATTGTCCCACAGGCTGCGGGCCCATCCCCCGACCGTCCAGGGATCGTCCACGATCTCGACGTTCGGGGCGTCGGGATCCGCGTCGGCAACCATGGGCCCTGGAACTTCACCCGTGGCGACGCGAACGGGCTCGATGCGGATGGCATCGATGACCACCCCCTTGCTCGAATCATCGAGCACGCGCACCGTGAACGGGTCGCCCGACGACAAGTCCACGCTTCCCAGATCGGCCCAACCCGTGCCATCAACCTCGATCGAACGTGGAGGACGCGTCTGATCCATGGAAACCGTGCGCAGCGCGATGTCGCCCTCGATGAGGCGCACCCAGACCAGGCCCGCCTCTCCGACCGACTGCGCGTTGCCATCGTTGTCTTCGATCGATGGCCAGGTGGCCTGCACCTTGTACGTGCCCGCGGGCAGGTCGAAGGTCCACTGCACGTGGGCCTTGCCGGTGCCGCGGCCCTTCTCCAGGTAGCTCCCGCCGAGACCGCCTTCACGCGACTCCCACGTTCGGCCACCGATCTGCCAGTCGCCCAGAAGCGGCTTGTCCAGTCCGAAGTCCGAACGCTTGGTGGTGTACTGGTCGTAGGTCGGATACTTGCCCAGGTACGCCGTCACGGGATCGGTGAGGCGCAGCAGGATCATGAGAAAAAGGATCACCCCCATGTACACGGGGATGTTGTACAGGATGCGTCGGAGGACGTACGCCCACATGCCGGTTCAGCCGCCTTTCGTGCTCGTGACCGGTCTTAGCGGGTCTGGTCGGTGTCGCAGTACTTGAACCACGACCAGAACCGCTGGGTGGGCTTGGCGTTCTTCATGTGGTCGTTGATCAGGAAGTAGCGGTTCCGCGCGAGCGCTCCGACGAACGGCGCGTCGGCGATGATCATGTCACGCATCTCTTCGTACATCGCCGTGCGCTCCGGCCCGGGCTCCATGAGCCGAGCCTTCTCGTACATCGCGTCGTACTCGGGCCGGCTGTAGTTGCCGTGGTTGCTGCCCGGCGAGGCATTGGGCGAGTAGAAGAGCGCCAGGTTGTTCTCCGCATCGGGGTAGTCGCTGGCCCAGGCGAAGCCGAAGAACGGAACCTCGCGGCGGTTGACGCGAGCGATGAGATCAGGGAAGTCGACCAGCACGGGCTCAAGGCGGATTCCGACCTGCGAGAGCTGGCGGACCAGCATGTCGGTCATTTCCTTGTTCTGGCCGCCGCGGCTGGTGACGTACTCGATGGGCGGCAGGCCCTGGCCGTTGGGATAGCCTGCCAGCTCGAGCTGCTCGCGAGCGGCTTCGAGGTTGGGCCCCATCCAGCTGTCCTCGACCTTGTGCCCCTCGGGGTGGCCGTCCAGGCCCGGCGGAATGGGACCGTCGTAGATGGTGCACAGACCGGCGTAGAACGACTCGTTGATCTCGTTGAGGTCGCTGGCCAGGCTGATGGCGCGGCGAAGTGCAACCTTCTCGGGCGTGTACCCGCCCACGAGTTCGTCTTCCATGTTGAACGAGCGGAAGATGAAGTCCAGCTGCGGCTCGACGACGTAGGTCACGCCCTTGCGCCTGAGGCCACGGTCGATGCGCTTGGTGCGGGCGTTGAAGGCCTTCTCGAAGAAGTCATAGGGCAGCTCGATGTAGCCCAGCTTCTCGTTCTCGAAGTCGAGCCACAGCGGGTTGTTCTCGACGTACATCGCGAACTCGAGGCGGTCGACCATCGGAATTCGCTTGCCGCCGGCATCGGCCAGGCCGCGCTCGACGTCCTCGGCCGACCAGCCCTCGCTGGGGTAGTAGACCTCGCGATATTCGGGGTTCTTGACCACCACGTACGACTGCTTGGGCCGCCACTCGCGGAACATGAACGGTCCCGTGCCCACGGGGTTGGCCGAGAAGCCGTTCTGGCCGTTGGCGTTGTAGTGCTCGACGGCCTCGCGTGGCACGATGGAGGTCTGGAACATCTGGAGGACCCAGATGAAGCGGTACACCGGCTGCTGGAGCACGACCTCGAATTCGGTGTCGCTGAGCTTGCGCAGGCCCTCGACCGGTGCGTCGTAGTCGAACTCGGGCGCCTGGTCCTGGCGGGCCTTGTATTCGTCGAAGCCGACGATGGTGTCCTTGAGCAGCCACCAGTTCTTGCCCTCGCTGGCGCGCTGGTCGGCCAGACGCTTCCAGGAGTAGAACACGTCGTCGGTCGTCACCTGACGCCCCTCCCCATCGGGGAAGCACGCGTTGTCGTGGAACTTGGCGTCCTCACGCAGCTTGAACTTCCAGACCTTGCGGCCCTGGTCGTCGGTGTAGCTGGTGGGCATCTCGGCAAGCAGCAGCGGCTCGAGTTCGTTGGGGTCGGTGTACTTTGGCTGCAGCAGGGTCTCGTAGACCTGCGACACGGCCATGTTCTCGTAGGTGGTCGAGCCCTGGGCTGGGTCGAGCGTGTTGGGGCCGGCCGTCCTCATGGGCAGGCGCAGGACGGTCTGCTGGGCCGGGGCGAGCGACGCCAGCAGCATCGCGGTCACCACCGTCACAGTCGATAGGATTCTGTTTGCACTCACCGCTGGCCTCCTTTTCGGAAGGGGGGTCGGTCGGGCCCACCCGGGCATGGTCCAGTTCCTGGGGATGCAGGATACCGGCCCGCCCCGTCCGCGCCAACTTCGGAACTCAAAACGGGTTTAGGCTCACGCCCGGTCAACAATACCGCATCCGCCGATGCGCATGGCGTGGGGATATCCCGTCTTCGGCCCGACGCGAGTCGATCCAATTGATGGTCGATAACGGGACCGGGACCAACCACGAGGAGGTGGGCAGTGAAGGGTGTGATCTTGGCGGGCGGGCTCGGGACGAGGCTCCGGCCGCTGACCCTGGTGACGAACAAGCACCTGCTGCCGGTCTACGACCGGCCCATGATCTACTACCCCATCCAGTGCCTGCTCAACGCCGGCATCACCGAGATCCTCATCGTCACCGGTGGCGAGCACGCCGGGGACTTCCTCAAGCTGCTCAAGAACGGGCATGATCTTGGCGTGAAGCGATTGGCCTACGCCTATCAGGAGGGCGAGGGCGGCATCGCCGACGCGCTGCGCCTGGCCAAAGACTTCGCCGACGGCGAGAAGATCTGCGTGGTGCTGGGCGACAACATCATCGAGGGCAATATCAAGAAGGCCGCCGGCGACTTCTTCACCCAGCAAAGCGGCGCCAAACTGCTGCTCAAGACCGTCGACGACCCCGAACGCTTCGGCGTGGTCCGCTTCGAGGGCGAAGGCGAAGACCAGAAGGTCGCCGAGATCATCG
The DNA here is from genome assembly GCA_040221175.1 of Phycisphaerales bacterium. Lineage (NCBI taxonomy): Bacteria > Pseudomonadati > Planctomycetota > Phycisphaerae > Phycisphaerales > Phycisphaerales bacterium. Next base: position 457,609 of record JAVJVK010000001.1, on the reverse strand, counting down.
AGAAGCCCAGCGACCCGCCCAGCAACAGCGCCGTCACGGGCATCTACTTCTACGACGCCGACGTGTTTGAGATGTGCGACGGCCTCGAGCCCAGCGCGCGAGGCGAACTCGAGATCACCGACGTGAACAACTTCTACCTCAAGCGCGGCGACCTGACCTACGAGACGCTCGAGGGCTGGTGGACGGACGCGGGTACCTTCGAGAGCCTGCACCGCGCGTCCAACCTCGTCAAAGAGGGCGGGGCCAACCACGTGCGCCTGCCCGCCGGAGCGAACGCATGACCAGTTCGATCGCCGACATGCCCACCGCCGCCGAGGCGCGCAAGCCCGAGCCCATCCGCACGGTCCAGCTTTCGCCCGCCGAGGCCTTCGAAATGGCCAAGGAAGAACTCGAGCCGCTGCTGATCCCCGCGTCGATCTTTGCCGACGATCGCGGCTGGTCGGTCATGAACCTCATGCAGGGCGTCCTCGGGCCGGCGGGACAGATCAACTACTCGGTGATGTACCCCAGCGTCATCAAGGCCTGGCACCGTCACACCAAGCAGACCGACTTCTGGCTGTGCATCAACGGCCACGTCAAGACCGGCGTCTTCCGCGAGAGCGACGGCCGCCGCTGGATGGCCGTCGTCGGCGAGCGTCGCCCGGGCGTGGTGATCATCCCCCCGCCACTCTGGCACGGCTGCGCCACCGTCGGCCACGAGCCCGCGGGCCTTTTGTACTACGTCACGCACCAGTACGACCCGAGCACGCCGGATGAATTTCGCATGGCCCACGATGCCGTCGAGCAATTCCCGTGGAGCGTGCAGCACGGATGAGCGAACTGGGCGGCAAGTCGATTTTGGTGCTCGGAGGCACGGGCATGCTCGGCCGAGCCGTCATGAGCGAACTTGCTGCGCAAGGCACGCCCTTTACGGCGCTTTCGCGCGATGACGTCGATCTGTCCAACCCCGACAGCATCGCGAGCATGCAGGCGTGCGACGTCCTGTTCAATTGTGCCGCATGGACCGACGTTGATGGGGCCGAATCGCACGAGGCCGAGGCGACCCAGGCAAACGGCCACGCGATCGGACAGGTCCTGGAGGCCGGCAAGGCCGACGTACTCGTGACCTTCGGCACCGATTACGTATTCGATGGTCGGGGACAAGAGCCCTACCCCGTTGACCACGACCGCGCGCCCTTGAATGCTTACGGCCGCTCCAAGGCCGTCGGCGAAGAGGCCATGGAGGCCGCAGACGAAAGCCGTTGGCTGCACCTGCGCACGAGTTGGCTATACGCACCTTGGGGCAGGAACTTCGTGCTGACGATGCGCAAGCTCCTTGCCGAGAAACCCTCGCTGTCGATCGTCGACGACCAGCGCGGCCGGCCCACGTCCGCCGAGCACCTGGCACGGTGCGCCATCAACCTCGCGATCAACGGCGCCCGCGGCCACTGGCACGCCACCGACGGCGGCGAGTGCGCCTGGTACGAGTTCGCCCAGGAAATCAAGCGCCTCACCGGCGCCCCCGCCACCATCGAGCCCTGCACCAGCGATCAATTCCCACGCCCCGCCAAACGGCCAGCCTACAGCGTGCTGGACATCAGCCAGACCGAAGCCGAACTGGGCCCCATGCCCCACTGGAAGGACAACCTGGCCGACGTGCTGCGTCGCGTGCCGGAAGGAACCACCAATGCCTGAAAAGAAGACCTTCAAGCACCTGCTCGTCACCGGCGGCTGCGGCTTCATCGGCTCGAACTTCGTGCGCTCGGTGCTCGAGTGGCGGCCCGGCGTTCGCATCACCAACCTCGACGCCCTCACCTACTCGGGCAACCTTGAGAACCTCGCCGACATCGAGGGACACGAGCGATACACCTTCGTCAAGGGCGACATCACCGATGGCCCGCTGGTGCAATCGCTGGTGAGCGACTGCGACGCGGTGGTCAACTTCGCCGCCGAGAGCCATGTCGATCGGTCGATCCAGGATGCGTCGCCCTTCATCACCAGCAACGTGCTGGGCACGCAGGTGCTGCTGCAAGCCTGCCGCAACACGTGGAGCGAGGACGGCAAGGCCGGCCGCTTCCTCCAAGTGGGCACCGACGAGGTCTACGGCTCGCTGCCCATAGACGAGCCCGAGGAACTCTTCACCGAATCGACACCACTCGATCCGTCCAGCCCCTACTCGGCTTCCAAGGCCGCCGCCGACATGCTTGCGATGGCATTCCACCGCACCTTCGGCATGGACGTGCTGGTCACGCGGTGCAGCAACAACTACGGGCCGTACCAGTTCCCCGAGAAGGTCATCCCGCTGTTCGTCACCAACCTGATGCAGGGCGAACAGGTGCCGCTGTACGGCGACGGCAAGAACGTGCGCGACTGGCTGCACGTGGTCGACCATTGCGAGGCCATCCTGGCCGTGCTCGAGGGAGGCCGCGCGGGCGAGGTCTACAACATCGGCGGCAACAACGAGCGCAGCAACCTCGAGCTCACCCACGCCATCCTCGATGTCATGGGCAAGGGCAAGGAGATGATCCGCCCCGTGGCCGATCGGCTGGGCCACGACCGCCGCTACGCCATCGACGCAAGCAAGATGAAGAGCGAGCTGGGCTGGCAACCCACGCGCAGCGCTTGGCCCAAGGGCCTGGAAGACACCATTACGTGGTACCAGGACAACGCCCAGTGGTGGCAGCGCGTCCGCAGCGGGGCGTACCGCGACTACTACGAGAAGATGTACGGCGCGGCTTCGTCTTGACTCGGGGCCGCTGAACGATCAGTTCTTCTGCGACCGCCGCCGCTTCAGCTCGGCGTCGATGAACTTGTCGATCTTGCCGTTGAGCACGTCGGTGGGGTTGCCCTCGACGTTCGTTCGGTGATCCTTCACGCGGTTGTCGTAGAGCACGTAGCTGCGAATCTGCGTGCCCCAACCGCGATTCAGATCGCCGCCGGCGGCCTCCTTGATCTCGGCGTTGCGCTTCTCCTCTTCCATCTGCTCGAGCTTGGCCTGGAGCAGCGTGAGCGCCTGGGCCTTGTTCTGCGGCTGGTCGCGATGGCTCGATGCGACGTACATCAGCCCCGTCGGCTTGTGCACCACGCGGCAGGCGCTGGCGACCTTGTTGACGTTCTGCCCGCCCGGCCCACTCGACCGCGCGAAGAACGTGATCTCCAGGTCCTTGTCGGGAATCTGCACGTCCATGTCCTCGAACTCGGGCGTGACGTCGACGGTGGCAAAGCTGGTCTGCCGCTTGCCCTGGGCGTTAAAGGGGCTCACCCGTGCCAGCCGGTGCGTGCCGCGCTCACAGTTCAGGTAGCCAAAGGCGAACGGCCCCTTGATGTGCAGGGTGATGTGGTCGATGCCGGTCTCCACGCCGTAGCCCTTGGAGACTTCCTCGACCTTGAAGCCCATGTTCTCGAAATAGTAGAGGTACATGCGAAAGAGCATCTCGGCCCAGTCGTTGGCCTCGGTGCCGCCGTCGCCCGCGTGGATGGTGAAATAGCAATTCCGGTGGTCGTGCTTGCCGCTGAGCAGGCTCTGCATCTCGACCTTGTCCATCGACTCCTGGAGCTCGTACAGCGCCTGGTCGGCTTCGGCCAGCAGGTCCTTGTCGTCGCCCTCGCGGGCCATCTCGTAGGCGACCTGGGCCTCCTCGAAGGCTTCCACGACCTTGTCGAGCGGGGCGATCTGGGCCTTGATGACCTTCAACTCCGCCACGGTCTTCTGGGCAGTGTCGGGATCATCCCAGAACGTCGCCTCGCCCATCTTGTTTTCGAGCTCGGTGAGCTTCTCGTGCTTGCTGTCGTAGTTAAAGAGAGTCGCGGATTGTCAAGATCCGCGCCTCGAGGTCGTCAATGACCGGCTGGTGGGCGTCAAAGTGCATGGTGGTCCATCCTGCGATAATCACGTGTCGGAGACTGGGGAAGGGGGATGGTAGCGGGCCGGGCGGAAAAATCTGTTCCACCCGCGCCGCGCGGGGGCGTCGGCTCCGTTCATCCATGTGGAGAGAGAAACGCCCCGAACCGAAGCCGAAGGAGAACGACATGCGACGCATTGCAGCCTTGACCGCCGCCGCCCTGCTCGTCACCGCGCACGCCCAGCCGGTGCTGGCTCAGCGAACCCAATCCGAAACTCAGCGGACCCAACCCCAGACCCAGCGGAGCCAGGCGTCGAGCGGCGCCCGGCCAGCCGAACAGCCCCACCTCATCACCATCGACTTCGAAGGCGGCACGCTGGCCGATCTGGTCGACGCCCTGAAGGCCGCCTCGCCCCAGCGTCCGGTCAACATCCTCTACAGCTCCGAGGCGGCCAACATCCCCATCCCGCCCTTCGAGGTCGCCGACGCGGAACTGCGATCGACGCTGCAGAGCCTCGCCTACACCTCGGCGGGCAGCCCCACGACGCTCAGCGCCGGCCGCACGGTGCGGTGGGAAATCGCCCCGGTCGGCGACGGCGTCTACGCCGTGACGCTCGACAACTCGCCGCAGTACATCTCCACGCCCAGGGGCCAGATGCTCGTGGGCCAGTCCGACCGCATCACCGCCGTGCATTCCATCACCGAACTCACCACCGGCGGCGGTGCGATGTCCGCCGACGCCGTGCTGAGCGCCATCCAAGCCGCCCTCTCTATCGCGGGTGCCGCCGAAGAAGCCGAGATCCGCTACCACGAAGAGACCGGCCTTGTCTTCGCCCGCGTCACGCACGATCAGGGCGGCGTCATCGAGCAGACGCTGGTGAACCTGCGCCGCTCGATGGAGGCTCGGCTGCGCGGCGAGTCCAAGTCCCAGGTCGAGAACATCTACCAGATGACCGGGGTCAAGAACACCGGAGAACTCGTCAAGCGGATCCAGGAAGCCGACGAGATGCGCAACCGCGTGCTCGAACTGCAACGCACCATCGCCGAACTGCAAACCCACATCATCAACCTGCAGGCCGAACTCGACCGCCGACGCGCCGACGAGCGCGACCGGGGCGGCAACTGAGCCGGCCGTGCCCCCAGCGGCCCCGCTGCACCAACTCGATGGCCCGGGCGAACTCCCCGACGCCCGGGCCATCACCACGCGCTTCGCCAGGGGAGACCAGGACGCATTCGCCGTGTTCTACGAGGCCACGTTCGACGATGCGCTCGCCGACGCGCGACGGCTGACCGGCAAGGACGAAAGCTTCTGCCTCGACGCCGTGCAGGACGCGTACGTGCGAGCGGCGAAGCGGCTGCCGCCCATGGACTCGTGGGGCGCCTGCCGGAGTTGGCTCAAGACCGCCATCGCCAGCAGCGCCGTCGACCGGATCCGCGCCGAGGCCGCCCGCGAACGGCGCGAAGCCCGGTACCGGTCGCCCGGTGCCCACACCCAGGCCGAGTCGGACTTCGCCGACCTCATGGCACGCTCCATCGCCCAGCTCGACGACCAGCAGTGGCGCGCCCTGCGACTGCACATGGGCGCGGGCCTGTCGCTCTCGGCCGTCGGGCGCGCGATGGACCTCAGCCGCCACGCCGCGCACGGCCTGGTCCGCCGCGGCCTGGCCACGCTGACCGCCAGCATGCGAGCCGAACCGAAGGGAGACACCCATGACTGACCTGCCCATGCCCGCCATCGCCGCCCGCAAGGCCGAGATCCTGCGTCTGGGCCAGCAGGCCGTCGCGCATCGTGGCGCGCGTCGCCGCGCCCGCCGGCACGCCGCGGCCATGGTGCTGCTGGCCGCGGGCGCCACCGTGCTGGCCTACGCGCTCGCGCCGGTCCGCATCGCGCCGTCGACCCTGCCCGTCGCCACCGGCCCGGGCGACGCGGCCGAGCCGACGATTATCGTCACCCGCGTGGCCACCACGCCCGGCCTGGCCGCCACGCTCGCCGCCGAGCCCGCAGGCTCGGCGCAGCGCATCGCAGCCATCGCCCCCACGCCCACGGTCGCACGCGTCGAAACCACCCCCATCGACATGGCCGACCGGCTGACCGACCAGCAGGCGCTCGCCCTACTGAAAGAAGCCGGCACCCCCGCGGGCATCATCCGCATCGGCGGCCGCGTCACGCTGGTGTACCACGAGCGGCCCGAGACGGACCTTGGCCCCAGCGGCATGGAGCCCGACGCATCCGCAACCCTGGCCGCCCTTGGGCCATACCGTCCGATGTGATCGACGCGTTCTTCACCCTGCTCGCCCAGGCCAGCCCCGGCCCCGGTCCGACCAGCCCGCTCGCCCGCGGCTGGTTCTTGCTGCTGGGCCTGGCGCTGGCCGCCATCGTGCTGACGGTCGGGCTCCTCGTGCTGGCCAGCCTCCGCCGCACGCGCCGCGGCCAGTCGCCAACCAGGACGCCCCACGTCGACGCGTGGACCGAATCGGGCAAGCGGGCCGTGCCCGACCCGAGCGCAAGCGACCTGCTGGGCGAGGACGATCATGAGCGGTAACCGACCCGTCGCCCTCATCACCGGCGGCGCCAGGCGCGTGGGCGCGGCCATCGCCACCGAGTTCGCCCGCCGCGGACTCGATCTCTTGATCACCTACAACACCAGCGGCGACGAGGCGGGCACGCTCTCGAAGAAGCTCGAGCGCGACCACGGCGTGCGCGTAAAGACCTTCGCGTGCGACCTGGCCGATCCCGATGCCGCGGCCAGGGCGTGCACCGACGCGGTGCGCGATGCCGGCCGGCTCGACGTGCTGGTCCACAACGCCTCGGCCTACTTCCCAACGCCCCTGGACGGCGACCTCGACTGGGCCACCACGCAGCGGCTCTACGCGATCAACGCCGCCAGCCCGCTGCTGATCACCGCCGCGCTGGCCGACCGGCTGCGCGCCTCGGCGCTGCCCGGGGGCGGGGCCGTCGTCGCGATGGCCGACATCCACGCCATGGGCCGCCCACGGAAGGACTTCGCGGCCTACAGCATGTCCAAGGCCGCCCTGACCGAGCTTGTCCGCACCCTCGCCCGCGCTTTGGCGCCAGGGGCACGCGCCAACGCCGTCGCCCCGGGCGTCGTCGCCTGGCCCGAGAGCGGCTACGAGAGCGACGAAGACGCCCAGCAGGCCTACCTCAAGCGCGTCCCCCTCCACCGCGCCGGCACGCCCGAAGACGCCGCGAAGCTCGTCGCCGCGCTGGCGTTGGACCACACCTACGTCAACGGCGAGGTCATCCGCCTCGATGGCGGCCGCTGGCTGGCCTGAGCCCGGCCCGACGAACTCAGCCCTTCCAGTTCCTGACCGCCGCACCCGCCTGCGCATCCCCATCGATCACCCCGATGGTCTGCCGCGTGGCCGCGTCCTCGTCCAGGCTGGCCACCATCACCGCCGCCGTGTTGGCCCGGCTGGTGCGCGGCTTGCTCAGGCCCTTGCCGTCGGGTGAGACGAGCTTGACGCCCGTGGGCTCCTCGTCGTCGTCGTGCAGCGCGCCCGGGCAGACGATGGTGTAGTTGAGGCCCTTGCCATCGAAGGCCTCGGGCATCGTGCGCACGAAGTCGTCGGCCCGGCCCTTGGCCCGCCGCCAGTGCGGGATGGGGTCCTGCGTCGCGTCGCGGTCGGTGTTCAGGCCGCTGAGCAGCACGAAGCGCTTCGCGCCCGCATTGAGCGCCGCCACGGCCGCGCGGATGGCGCCCAGCTGGTCGATCAGCACCGTCATGTCCTTGCCGGTCTTGCCGCCCGAGCCCGCGGCAAAGACGACCGCCTCGCAGCCCTGCATCGCGTCATCGATCGGATGCAGCAGGTCGCCCATGACGGTCTCGACGCCCGCCCCGGCGAAGCGGGGCTGCTGGCCCTCGTCGCGGATCATCGCCACCGGCTCGTGCCGTCCGCCGGCCTTGAGCTGCTGAACAACCTTGAACCCCGTATCCCCGTTGGCCCCGATGACGAGCGTGCGCATGCGAACCTTCCTTTCTCGGGCGTGTGCCTCCGGAGGCTTCCTAGGGCCACCGCGGGCGTGCGTTTCCTGCGCGAAGAAAGTTTCATGCGCGCGCGGGCATCCCAGCGCGCCTTGGATTGCCCATCGGATTGCCCGCCGGATTGCCCGAAAGGGGTGCCGCATCGCCGACCCACCTGATCAAGACGGCCGAACTGGCCCCACCCCCGACACCGCCCCCGACACGATCCGCCAGACGCGGCGCTCCAGCGAGGACCGCGACTACCAGCCGGTCATCCTCAAGCGCACCGACATCGCCCTGCGCCACCCCGACGACACGCTGCAACTGGCCATCGAGGAAGGCGTCGAGCAGGCCGACCGCCGCTGGCTCTCGCTCTTGCTGTCCTCGATCGGCGCGGGCGGCACCATGGCCTTCACCGCCCTGGCCGTGGGCGTGCTGGCGACCGCCACCGAATCGGTCCAGCCCGCGATGCTGCGCACCGTGCTGGTCGCGCTGGTCTACCCGCTGGGCTTCGTCCTGTGCCTCATGAGCGGCACGCAGCTCTTCACCGAGCACACGGCCCTGGCGGTCTACCCCGTGCTCGACAAGCGGCTGCGGGCCCGCGCCCTCGGCCGCCTGTGGGGCACGGTGCTGCTGGGCAACATGCTCGGCTGCCTGCTGGGGGCGCTGCTGCTGGCCGCGGCCGAGGGCGTGACCGGCGCCGCCCCGGGCTACGCGTGGGCGGCCGAGCATTTCCTGAAGCCCACCGCGGCCGCGACGCTGGCCAGCGCGGTACTGGCGGGCTGGCTCATGGCCCTGGGCGGCTGGCTGGTGCTCAGCACGCCACCCGGTCCGGCGACCGTGCTGCTGATCTACTTCGTCACGTTCCTCATCGGCCTGGGCGGGCTGCACCACTCGATCGCGGGCACGGCCGAGGTGCTGGCCGCCGCGTTCACCGGCGCCGACCTCTCGCTCGGCCACGCCGTGGGCTCGCTGGCCATCGCCATCGTGGGCAACCTCCTGGGCGGGTCGATCTTCGTGGCCCTGCTGAACTACGGCTCGATCCGCCACACGCGCAAGGGCGAGGACGGCGACGCATCGAGGCCCTAGCGTCCCGCGTACGCGTACGCGTACGCCTTGGGGGACCACGCCATGCGCATCAAGCTCGAGAGCGTCCCGGTCAGCGACCAGGACCACGCCCTGCGGTTCTACACGGAAAAGCTCGGCTTCGTCAAGAAGCAGGACATCCCGATGGGCGGCGAGGCCCGCTTCCTCACCGTCGTCAGCCCCGAGGATGCCGACGAGGCGAGCCCCACCGAACTCATGCTCGAACCCGCCGGCGAGCACCCGGCAACCAAGGCCTACAAGGCCGCGCTGGTCGCCGAGGGCATCCCCATCACCGCCTTCGAGGTCGACGACTGCAAGGCCGAGTACGAGCGCCTGAAGAAGCTGGGCGTTGCGTTCAGGGGCGAGCCGGCGGAGATGGCCGGCACGATCATGGCGACCCTTGACGACACGTGCGGGAACCTGGTGATGATCTACCAGAAGAGTTCAACTTGACGCTTCGCCAGCGGGGCCGGGCGCGGGCTGCGCCCGGCGCGGGGGGCGTTGCGCGTCGGGGGTGCACGGTGGGGCGTGTGCGTTGGCTTCGCAGGTGCGCCGACGGGTGACGCCTGCGCGGAGCGGCCCGCCCCCCACCAGACAAGACGGTCCGCTGCGCTTCGGCTCGACCAAAATGGGGGTTCTTGAGGCGCTCGCGTTGCTCGCTTGGCGGCCTTCGGCCGGGCCCTGGCGGGCCTCGCCTGCGCATGCGCTGTCGCCGGCAGACCGGCTCGGCGGATGCTCCGGCGCCACCGCGCACCGTTGAAGCACGGCGCTTCCAACCCACCGTGCACGCCCACGCGCGCCCTGCCCCCGCGCCGCAGCATCCGCGCAGCGAGTCCGCGAGCGCAGCGCATGCGGAGGCGAGGCGGCCCCCCGGCCGCCCGGGCGTTAGCCCGCAAGCGAGCGAAGCGAGCGCCTCAAGAACACCAACATTGAGCGAGCCCCGGCGCAGCGACCCTGTCTTCAGGGGCGCTCCGCCGGGGCGTCGAACATCGGCGCACCGCCAAAGCACGGGGCGCCCAACACACCGTGCACTTCTCACAGCACGATGGCGCCGCAGCATCCGCCGAGCGAGTCTTCGAGCGAAAGCGCATGCGGAGGCGAGGCGGCCGCCCGGGCGCAGCCCGTCAAGCGAGCAACGCGAGCGCCTCAAGAACACCAACATTGAGCGAGCCCCGGCGCAGCGACCCTGTCTTGAGGGGCGCTCCGCCGGGGCGTCGACCTTCGGCGCACCGCCAAAGCACGGTGCGCCCAAGCCACCGTGCACACAGAAAGCACGGCGCGCCCAACCCACCGTGCACCCCCCAAGCACGGCGCACCGCGCGCCTAGCCCAGCTTCTCCTGGATGTGGTCCATCACCTGGCCGTGCTCGTGCTCTGGGCTGAACATGACGATGTCGGTGTCTTCCTCGGCCCGCACGCTGTGACCGGGGGGCCAGTAGAAGATGTCGCCCTGGCGGCACGTTTCTTCGGTTCCCTTGAGCTCACCCTCGGTGTACATGGCCGTGATGGCGCCCTTGATCACGTAGCCCCAGTGCGGGCAGTGGCAGCAGTCGCCATCGAGGCCCTCGAGCAGCGCCGTGATGTCCGCCCCCGCGTCGAAGCTGAAGCGTTCGGCCCCCATGGTGGTGTAGCCGCTGACGTCGCCGAAGCCGGTCTGCTGCCGCGCCGTGGCGCCGGGCGCGTCGATGCGAACGGGGATGTCGGTGCTGGCGATGCGCATGGCGGGCCTCCTTCTGGATTGGGTGGGGATTGGGTCCTTGTGGGCTGGGTGGGGGTGCGATTCCTCCGGGGGGTGTCCGTCGGGCCGGGCTCATCCAGCCACCGGCCCTCCGCGCGATTCTCGCGCCGCGCCGCGGCGTGTCAACCCGGCCAGCGCCCCCGCCCCAACGCGACCCGCCGCGCCCCGCCATGGGGCGTGCCCCGGGCGTGCGGAGAGGAACTCCTGACGCGTCGGGAGGGGCTCCTGACGCGTCAGGAGAAGCTCTTGACGTGTCAGGAGGAGTTCGTGCAGCGTCAGGAGCAGTTCTTGACGTGTCAGGAGCAGTTCTTGCAGCGTCAGGAGGAGCTCTTGACGCGTCAGGAGCAGTTCTTGACGCGTCGGGAGGAGTTCTTGCAGCGTCGGGAGGAGTTCTTGACGCGTCAAGAGGAGCTCTTGCAGCGTCAAGAACTCCTCCGACACGGGTAGGAACGCTTCTTGGGGGCGCCAGGGCGGTTTTTGTGATCGGACCCGAGCTATCCGACACTACGACTTGCGGGCAGCCGGCGGGCACGCATCGCAACGCCGTTCATTAGGCGAACGCAGTGTGGCAGTGCGCTCCTTCGTCCTCCCATGTTGCCTAAATTAAACGCGGGTTCTGCGTGGGCGCTCCTCGGTTTACGCTCTCATGCAAAGGTGGCGCAATGCGCACCTGAGTCCGCCTAATCTCGTACGCATCGGGGGTCGCATGTTCCGACAAGAGGTGGTCCTAGCCATCTGCGTGTCGCTCGCAGTCTTTCTCTCCGGCTGCGTTGCCACTACGGGACATTCAGCCTCGGCATGGCAGGCCGCCGCGGATCCCGACTTGAGCGTCCGGGAAATGCTGAGGCGGCCCAACACGATGACCTGGGTCCGAGCCCACGAGGTGGGAGCCAAGCGCCGCGTGACGGAATCCATCAGGTTTGGCGGCTTGGAGCACCCCGCTGACATCATCTTCAATGACTGTGTCTTCACCGAGCCTGTCGAGTTCATATCGTGCCAACTCGGCCGCGTGTACTTCCGCAACTGCGAGTTCAAGCAGGGCGTCTCGTTCCATGGCACAACGTTCTCCGATCGCGTCGGGTTCGAGTACTGCGAGGTGCGATGGCCGGAGGCAAACAACGCCGACGCCAATCTGGACGAGGCTATCTCTGGCCTCGACCTCCGCTCGTGCTCGATCAACGGGAACCTGACGATCTTCGCCCTGCTCAATGAGGGCTTTCTTGACCTTACCAATCTACGCACGTCAGGCTATGTCCAGATACGAGGCGTCTCGCTGAATACGCGCCAATTGAGCGGCTCATCGGACGCGACACGCGACCACACGCACACCGGACCAATCCTGGCCTCCGGTGCCGAGATCGGCGGACAGTTGGTGATCACTGGGGTTGTCGTCCGCAAATCGCCGGCGCACCATCAAGCTCTTGGAGCCAGCCCTTCGGAATCGCTCGAAGGCCAGACTGTTGTGCTCGACGACATTAGCGTCGGGACCGAGATCCGTCTCGGGCCACTTACCGTCGAGGGTTCGCTCTCGATGTTGTGGTTTGAGTGCGGAACGGCGCGTCTGCAAAGCGTCCGCATCCTGGGTGTAACCAACCGTGACAAGGTGATGCATCGGATCCGCAGCCGCGATCTGACTTTATTGCTCCCGGCGAACCCGGGCCGGGAGTCCGCCTCGCTAGCGATGACGAACGGTTCGATCGACGGCGACCTCAGGATCGAGAACTGCTTGGTGGAGGGCCATTGCATAATCCTCGCGAACCAGGTTGGAGGTGATCTGACCATCGGCGTTGTCCCGAGGGCCGATCGCCCCATGATCGACCTGCGCACTCTGCAGGCCAATATCGCGAACATTCCCACGGGCAACGGCTTTAGCTCTGATCAAGTGCGCGACTTTGTGGGAGGCACGCTTAGCGCCTTTGGGAATCGCGTGAGCGGCGCAATGGTGATGCGCAACACTGATGTTGAGGGGGGAGTCCACGCGCCCGTGAACACGGCCCAGCGGATGTCCATAGAAGGGATCCGAGTGGCGCGCGGCGTCAACATCAGCAATGCTCGGTTGGATCGAGACTTCTTCATCCGTGACGCGGTGATCGGAAGGAACGGAGACGGGCATAGCCTCAACATGACCCGGGCGAACGCGTTCGAGGCAAACATCATGAAGGTAGACGCAGCGGGCGCTGTGCTGCTGCAAGACGCATCCCTTGAACTCTTGCAGGTCAATCCCGACGGCAACAACTCTTCTACAGCCATCGCACTGAAGTGCACCACTCTGGATGCAAGCAACGCGGACATCGGAGAAGCCAGGCTCGCGGCGATCCAAGCGAAAGAGATCGTGCTGCGACGTGCGAAGCTCGGCACACTCATTGGCCTCAAGCTGTCGAGAGTTGAAGCACTGATCGCACCCCAACTGCTGGCAGACGATGTCTTGTTGGGATCCGGGCTTCCCGATTCGGTGCAACTGCAGCAAGCAATCATCGGTGTTCGCTTAACAGTGTTGGACTCGACGAAGCCCGAGGAAGAACAGGCCCTCACCATCACCTTGGATGGGGCACGCGTATCGGGCCCGGTCGATCTGAAGCTCAATCGCTCACGCGAGACGCGCATCAGCATGGCTTCAGCGGCGCTCGAAGATCGGGTGCGACTCGACGCCATGCCTCAGGCCGATTGCGACGAGCCACCGAGCCGCTGGATCGTCGAGCTCACGGACGGGCAGTTCGCGAACGACGTGACCATATCGGGTGCCACACTTGGCCTCGTCGACTTGACCGACATGCGACTGGAAGGTCGGCTGCGCGTCCGGCGAGGGACTCTTGGTTCGATCGTTGCAAATGGCATTCGCGGCCAGGGCGTCATCGATCTCTCCAAACAAGATTTCGACGAGTTCAAGATGGAGGGCGGAAGGGCCGGCGAATTGTTCCTCCCCGGTGGAGAGGCGAGCGGCGCGATCGAGATCCGGCGATCGAACGCGTCGCTCCTGGAATGGGCGTTGCCCCCTGGTGGCGATAGTGCGATCAACCTCGTCGACAGCTCCTTCGGCCGGATCGCGATCGTCAACAGCTCCCACGACAGGGAGCGGTTCATGCCATTGCTCGAGCGCATGCCCAAGGACGAGCGCATGCGCGACAACTACAGGACCGTCGAGCAAGCGCTTCGGCGCGACGGACTCGTGCCAGAATCTCACAGCGTGTACCTGGCGCACGAGGAGAGGAAGGACCACGCGTGGTGGCACCCGATCCTCGCCTTCTATGGGTATGGCACAGCATTGGGGAGGATGTTTTGGACGCTTATCTTCATGTTCTTCGGCCTCTTTCTAGTCTTCAATCTTTCGCGCGACGCGGCCGAGAATAAGGAGTCTCTTGACACTGACACCCGAGGCAAGAGTCGCATGCCATGGCTAGTGGCCGACCGGGCCTTCCTCGCGATACGACATGTTGTGCCACCGGTTTCGCTCGTTGGCCGTGAATTGCGGGCTAGCGACCGGCCATTGATGGCGATGTGGAAGAAAGACTGGCAACGAAGCGACTCAAATTGGTTCAGCCGTCAATTCACCTTTGACTTGCTCGCGAAGACCGTGACCGTGTTTAGTTGGATCCTCTGGCCCTTCGTCATTGCGGCGATCTTCGACTTGTCGCCGTCGGGCCTCTATCGATAGCTGGAACGTGGATGCCCGCTGCCTCCTTGCTCTAGCGGATCATGATCCACGTGGCCCAATAAAAACCCCCCTCACGCCCCCCCAGGTCCGATTTCCCCCGCCACCCCCACTTTTTCACCCCAAACCTCACTCACGGAGTGAAGTGCCCTTCCAATCCGCTCGATACACCCCCTGCGGGCGGCACGATCGGCACGGGGCCGGCGGCCGGGTCGCGAATCTTTGACCGACCGGTCAACCCACCTGGGAGCATCGAGATGAGCAGGACCCCAACAACGGAACAGGCGTACATCGCCTTCGCCCGCCAGCACTACACCATCTGGAGCGGCGGGCAGGCAGGGCCCCCCGTGATCGGGTTGTCAAGTTTGCAGTTGCAGGAAACGAGCGATGCCGTTGACGCCGCAGAGGCGGCCTACGCCGCGGCCCTGGCGGCGCGTGATGCGAGCAAGGCGGCGACTGAAGCCAAGGACAACGCCATGGCGACCCTGCAGGCGGTCATCGGCGGCGACATCGACACCATCGACGCCTTCGCCAAGGCCACCAGGGACCCCAACGTCTGGGTGCTCGCCCAGATCCCCGCGCCCAAGGACCCCAGCGGCCGCGAGGCGCCGCCCGCGCCGGTCTTCGGCGAGCTCGTCCAGACCGGAGCGGGCTTCATCCGCGGCAGCTTCACCGTGGTCAGCGGCGGCGGGGCCCAGTACCAGCTCCAGCGTCGCGACACCACGCTGGCGGGCGCCACCGGCCCGTGGACCGTGGTGGGCGTGCTCACCGACAAGACCTTCGAGGACCAGGGCGTGCCGGTTGGCCTCTCGCAGGTCGAGTACCGCGTCAGCGCCCAGCTCAGCACCGGCGCCGTCAGCCCGTGGAGCAACGCCGTGAGCTTCAGCTTCGGCACCCAGGGCAGCCCGCAGACCCAGATCACCGCCGGCAGCATCGTGCCGGTGAAGGCCGAGGACCAAAAGAGCGCGGGATAAGCGCTCCAACCAAACCCCCACGAGTCGATGGCGCCCGGGCTTGCAAAGGCCCGGGCGTTGTCGTTGGCATCGACGCTCCGGCCTGCCGTGCCTCCCGAAAACCACCCGTGTACCCTCCCAACAACGCCCGCAGGAGGACCCCATGCCAACAGACCCGGACATCATCGACTACACCATCATCGGCGACGACATGCAGGCCGTCATCGTCACCCTCGACCCCGGCGAGGCCATGGTCGCCGAGGCCGGGGCGATGATGTACCTCGAGCCCGACATCGAGATGGCCACCCAGCTCTCGATGAAGGAAGGCGGCGGGCTGCTGGGCAAGCTCTTCGAGGCCGGCAAGCGCACCGTCACGGGCGAGAGCTTCTTCATTACCTACTTCCATAACCACGGCAGCCAGCGGCGCGACTGCGCGTTCGCCGCGCCGTATCCCGGCCACGTCGTGCCCATCGAGCTGGGCGACCACGGGGGAAGGCTCATCTGCCAGAAGGACGCCTTCCTGTGCGCCGCCCGAGGCATCAACGTCGACATCGCCTTCCAGCGGCGCATCGGCGTGGGCTTCTTCGGTGGCGAGGGCTTCATCATGCAGAAGCTCTCCAGCGACACCGGCCGCGGCCAGTGCTTCCTGCACGCCGGCGGCACCACGCTGGTCAAAGAGCTCGCGCCCGGCGAGAAGCTCCGCGTCGACACGGGCTGCCTGGTGGCGCTGGACAGCAGCGTCGACTACACCATCGAGTTCGTCAAGGGCATCCGCAACAAGATCTTCGGCGGCGAGGGGCTCTTCTACGCCAGCCTCACCGGGCCGGGCACGGTGTGGCTGCAGACCCTGCCCTTCAGCCGCCTGGCCGACCGCGTCATCGCCGCCGCGCCATCGCAGGGCGGCAGCCGCAAGGGCGAGGGCAGCGTGCTGGGCGGGCTGGGGGACCTGATCGGGGGGAGTTGACGGCGCGGTGCGGCCGGCGCATCATCCATGCTGCGCCGACGGGAGGGACCCGCGCGCCGGGGGGTTCCGGCCGCCGGCGACCGACCCGGGCCGGCATGGAGGCCGTCGCGCCATGGTCACCGCCGAAGCGTCCGCCGATTCCACCAACGGGTCGTCCAGGCGCGCCCTGAACGTCATGGGCGTTGCCACCGAGATTCTCCTGAGCGCCCAAGAGACCCAGGGGGCGTGCAGCTCGTTCCGCATCACCGTGCCGCCGGGGTTCACCAACCCGCCCCACGTGCACTGGTTCGAGGACGAGACCTTCTTCGTGCTCGAGGGCGAACTGGAGATCACCGTGGGCTCGATCCCCGTCACGGTCGGCCCCGGCCAGGCCGCCCACGGCCCGCGCCGCGTCATCCACGGCTTCGCCAACCGCACGGATCGACCGGTGACCGCCCTGGTCCACACCGCTCCCGGCGGGCTGGAGCGCTTCTTCGAGGCGTGCGACGCGGCCTTCCCCGGCGGGGCGAACATCGACCCGGTGCGCCTGGTGAGCCTCATCGAACGCCACGGCATGAGCGTGGCTTAGGGCCCGCCCGCTCGGCGGCCGCGCCAGACCATGAGGAAGTCGCGGCCGGTGGCGTTGGACATGCCCTCGAGCCGGCCATCGCGCAGCACGCCCGCGTGCAGGTACGGGCCCGAGCCGTCCTCGGTCACGAACGAGAACCGCAGCGCGCCCCAGTCGCCGTTGAGCCTGGCCTCGCGCACCGGCGAGCCGTAGAACGTGCCGGTAAAGCGGCCCCCCGCCACCGAATCGACCACGAGTTCCTGCTCGTAGGGCTCGGCATCGGGCGTGGGGCGCAGGTCGATGCGCCACCGGCCGACCAGGGACTCGGGCGCAACGCCGGCCGTGACCGGCCGCTGCTGACCCGCGTGGCCGGTCGAACCCGGACCCGTGCAGCCGGTGAGCCCGCCCAGGAGAAGCAGCGCCGCAAGGGCCAGAGGGGTGAACAGGACGCGGCGGGAGCGGGACACGGTGCGCATCGCAGATGATACCTTCAGAGGCATCCCCGGCCGCCCGGGCCCCGTACACTCTGCAACGATCCGGGCCGTGCCGCGGTACTGCCCCTTGGACACCCACCAGGCCGACCACGAGGACACCCACCAGGGAGCCCGCCCGATGACCCGACCGCATGCCAACCTTCTTCGCAACCAGCTCCGCACGGGCCTGGCCGCCGCCGTGCTCGCCGGTTCGCTCACGCTGGCCGTTCCCCAGGCGGCGAGCGCCCAGGCCGCCAGCCAGACCCAGGGCGAGGCCCTGCGGCCGCCGCGCCCGACCCAGCCGGCCAAGCCCCCGGTCATCACCAACTTCCTGGTCGCCGGCGTCGTGGTCATCGGCATCGTGGCGGCCACGGTGATCCCCGCCAAGCGCGGCCACCAGGACTGAACCAACCCCGCACCAGGGAGTTCCCATGCAATCCACCCGCACCCGTCCGTTGCGCCCGGCCCGGCTTGCCGACCCGCGCGTCGCGCTGCTTGCCGTCAACGCCGGCCTCCTGCTGGCCCTGGGCGTCGTAACGCTCGCCCCCGCCGCAACCGCCCAGCAGGCCCAGCGCCCGCGCGGCGAGTACCTGCTGCTGGGCGGCCAGATGACCGGCTCGCCCAGCAGCGGCGTGCACGTCATCGACACGTCCAACCAGGAAATGGTCACGCTCAAGTGGGACCAGTCGCGCCAGGCGTTCGAGGGCATCGGCTTCCGCAACCTGCGCGAGGACGCGCAGGCCGGCACGCAGCAAGGAGGTCGCCGATGAACACGCGCACCAACACCGATGCTGCGGCCTCGCGCCCGGGCGTCTTCCCGCTGCTCGCCAGCGCGCTCGTGCTGGCGGCCCTCGTGCTGCTCCAGGCGGGCCGCGCCGGACAGTCTTCGCCCGTGTCGCCCGCCGCGGCGCTGGCCGAGATGGCCGTCGTTGGCGGCGGATACGCGGCCATGACCACCCAGGGCCAGAGTTCGAGCGAAGAACTGCTCTACGTGCTCGACCAGCGCGCCGAACGGCTCATGGTCTATCGCGTCGAGAACGGCCGCTCGCTGGTCTTCCAGCGCAGCGAGGACCTCGCCCAGGTATTCACCCAGGCCCGAGCCGCGGCCGGCGGCGGGGGCAGGTAGTCTTCAACGCTCCTTCGCGGCTTCTTCTCTCAGGAGGCCGCACGCCCGCGCTCGCGTGACATGGAGCGACCGTCTCCCGATGCCCATCGTGCCGCTTCCACAATTCGAGAAGGACCTCGCCGAGTACACCGACGAGCAGGACCGCCTGGCGCGTGAAAAGCTCACGCCGCCCAAGACGGTCGTCTGCCGCTTCGGGGCCATGAAGCTCATCGGCGAGTTCCGCTACACGCTCGACGTCACGCCCGGCTGCGGCAGCAAGCTCGTGGCGCGCACCTTCCGCGGCACCGAGATGGGCGAGATGCTCACCAGCACCTGCCCCAACAGCGGCTGCGGCAAGAGCATCAGCCGCAAGGAAATGCTCGAGTACATCGAGCACTCGGGCGGTCGCGACTACCCCTTCTACGACAAGGGCCGCATCCTCCGCGTCGCCACGCGTGAGGACATGGACGCCCAGGCCAAACTCGAGCAATCGGCCCACGAGCTCAAGCTCCGCGCGCGCACCGTGGCCGACGAGATCGGCGTGGGCATCCGCATCGTCCAGGCCGAGGGCATCCTGGGAGGCGAGACGCTGACGTACTACTACCTGGCCGAAGCAGGCGAGGGCCCGCCCGGCCAGCAGAAGGGCGGCAACCACAACCATCGCGGCCGGGACCCGCGCCTGCAGGCCGGCGACCTGCGCGACGCGCTCCAGAAGGAAGCCCCAGACGGCGCCCGCGTCGAGGTCCGCCCCGTCGGCGCCCGCGACGAGGCGCGCCTGACCGCCGACTACGAGCGATGCGGCCAGCACTGCTGCTGCAAGAACTTCCTGAAGGTCTTGAAGCCCGTGCCGATGCGCGCCGCCAAGCAGCAGAAGGCCACGCTCGACCCGCTCAAGATCTCCGGCCGCTGCGGCCGGCTCATGTGCTGCCTGCGCTATGAGGACGAGAGCTATCGAGAACTTGCCGCCCGTCTGCCGCATCGCAAGACCCGCGTGGGCACCACCGAGGGCGTGGGGCTGGTCATGGATACGCAGATCCTGACCCAGCTCGTGCTCGTGAAGCTCGAATTCGACGGCCGTGAGATCGCCGTCCCGCTTGAGGAACTGATCGACCCGAGCGAGGCGCCCGATCCCGCCGCCCGGGCCGCCGCACAGCAGCGGCCCGCCCGCTCGCCCGACGCCACAGACCGGGCCGACACCGACGCTCCCGTGCGGAAGAAAAAGAAGCGACGTCGCAAGAAGAAGCCCACCGGCTCGCCGGAAGCCGCGCCGCCACGGAGCGATTCGCCCGAAGCGCCGCAAGCGGACGGCGCCCCGCGTAAGAAGAAGCGACGCAAGCGCCAGCGAAAGAAGCCCGGCGGCGGCGAGGGTGGCCCCGCTGGACGATCGGGCCCTTCCACAGACGACTGAGCCCCGGGCGGGCGTTCCACCTACCCTCCGGCCATGGCAGACACCCGGGCCAGGCCCGCCGACAAGGAAACCGGCAAGTTCTCCATCCGCGAGACCTTCAGCAGCATCATCATCGCCTTCGCGATGGCGTTCATCTTCCGCGCCTTCGTCATCGAGGCCTTCGTGATCCCCACGGGGTCGATGGCCCCCACCCTTCTGGGCCAGCACGTCGAGATCGTGAGCGATCAGACCGGCGCCCGATGGCAGGTCGGGCCCTGGACCGACGGCAACCAGGCCGTCAGCCGCTACACCGTGCACGACCCGATGACCGCCAGCAACCCGCCCGCGCTGGTCGATCAGGGCGTCAGTGCCGCGCGAAGCCAGGCCTACCAGATCGACACGGAGGTCGAGCGACTCCGTGCCGGCGATCGCATCCTGGTGCTGAAGTACCTGCCCCTGCTGTTCGAGCCCAAACGCTTCGACGTGGTGGTCTTCAAGAACCCCACCGAGCCCACGGTCAACTACATCAAGCGATTAACCGGCCTGCCCGGCGAGCAGCTGGCCATCGTCGACGGCGACGTCTTCACCCGGCCGTTGCCCGAGCGCAACGGCGTGCTGGTCGCCCCCGGCGACGAAGACCTCGACCAGCCCGGGGGCACGTGGGCCATGGACGGCTGGTCCATCGCCCGCAAGCCCGAGCACGCCCAGCGCGCCGTGTGGATGACCGTGCACGACACCGCCCGCGCACCGGTGGCGCCCATCCGCGACGGATACGACTGGTACAACCCGCCGTGGGTGCCCGTCTCGCCCGAGGGACGGGCCCTGCCGGGCTGGGAAGGCCTGGATACCCCCACGCCCGAGCACACCCTGCCTGGTACGACCCGCCTGGAGTGGAACACCGAGGCCTGGCCCATCGTCGATTACTACCCGTATAACGAGCGATACCGCCGCGCGGGCGACACCCTGCGACCGCTGGTGCCCCCCACCTTCGGCGTGGGCGATATACGAATCCGCATGGGCGTCGAGCCGGTCGACCAGAGCCTTGAACGCCTTGCGATCCGCATCGACGCGCGCGAGCACGCGTTCCGGGCCTTGCTCGTCGATGGAACCGCCCGCATCGAGATGCGGCCGCTGGAAGCCGACGATTCTGCGTGGGAACTGCTCGACGAAGCGCAAGTCCGCCAACTGCCGGCGGGCCAGGTTACCGACGTCGAGTTCTGGCACGTCGACCAGGCCCTGTGGCTGTTCGTTGGCGGCAAGCGCGTGGCCTACGCCACCTATGACTGGGGGCCCATGGAACGCTTCGAACTGGCCACGAACCAGCCGCTCGACGCCCGCGCGCCGATCGTGCCTCCGCCGTCGGCCTACCGATCGGCTCGGCCGGCTATCGCGCTGGTGGGCCCGGTGAAGCTCCACCGGCTGGGGCTCGATCGCGACCTCTATTATCAGACCACCCGCGGCGACAGCCAACTCCCCGTCCGCGGCAGCCATCCCGCCCTCGACCTCGCCGTGCTGGATCAAGGCCAGTTCTTCGTGTGCGGCGACAACTCGGCCAGCAGCCAGGACAGCCGGCTGCTGGGGGCCCCGAGCCCATGGGTTTCCCCACTCGGCGCCCCCGCTGGCATCGTTCCGAGCGAGCTCATGCTCGGTCGTGCATTCTTTGTGTACTTTCCCGCCGTCGAGCGTGCCGGGCCCGTTCCAGTGCCGGGGTTTGGTCGGCTGCGGTTCATCTGGTAGCCGACCGCTGACGTCGGGCCCCCGGCACCGGTCTTACCCAGCTTCACATGGCATCGATCGTTGTGAATATTTGACCAATTCACGCAATCCACCGCGATTTGCGTGGATTTTGCCTGCTACCGTTTGAACCGCGGAGAGAGAGCCACCCTGCGGCCCACGGGCCAAGACGGGATGGGATGGACCCCCGACGGGCGGAGGAGCCTGCCGGGGGTCTTTCGTTGGCGGTCTCTCTCCAGCAACCTCGTGCATAACGCGTCGGTTCCTGTCGTCTCGACGCGGTTTGCGTCGCTTGCGACCGTCGCGAACTTTGCGTGGCACGTCCAAGAGATGCTTCAGTCACCCCGTGTACTGTTCCGATAGGCTTGGTGTGAGCACCATTGCCCCGGCGTCCAACTCTGATCCCTCTGCGACGATCCACCGCATGCGCGACGAGCCCACACGCAAGCCCGACGCCGGCAACGAGTTGTCGCTCGAGAAATCCGCGTTGCGGAAGAAGATGCGCCACGCCATGGAGAGCATGGCGCCCGCCGAAGCGCGCACGAAGGAAAAGGCTCTGGCCGAACGCGTACTGGCGTGGGCTCCCATGGCCAGCGCAACGCGTGTCATGGTGTACCTCTCCATGTCGGGCGAAGCCGGCACGGGCGCCCTGATCGAGCGCTTGCTCGAGGCTGGCGTCGAGGTTGCCGGCCCCCGCGTGGAGTGGGACACCCGCACCATCACGCCGGCCTTGATCGCCGACCCGATGTCCGACGTCGTCGAAGGAAACCTTGGTGTGCCCGAACCGGCCCCGTCGGCGCCGGGCGTGCCCCTGGACACGATCGACGTCATCCTCGTGCCCGCCATGGCCTTTGATCTTCGCGGATTCCGCCTCGGACGCGGCGCAGGGTTCTACGATCGGCTGCTGGCCGACAAGCGCCGCACGGGGCTGTCGCTGGGGTTCGGATTCGAGGCCCAACTAGCCTCGCGGGTGCCAACCGAGCCGCACGACGCCAGGCTGGACGCCCTGGCCACCGAGCGACGTCTGCTGGAGTTCAACGGCCCGCGGATCGCCGCGGTGCTCGAAGCCGAGGCCCGCCGGGGGCCGCAATAACCTGGAACGAACTGTTCGGATCGGTGGCGGGCACGAAGCCCCCACGCAGCACGCAGGGAGGTCGCATGTCGCTGCCATCGCAAGGCGGAATCGGATTCGGCGGAGCCACGCGTGGCCGTTCGCGTCGTGGGCGCGGGGGGGGCGGCGGCGGACGCAAGTTGATCGCCGCCATCGTGGTCATTGCGATCGGCGGCGGGCTGGTCTGGGCCTTCAAGCCCGGCCCCGAAGCCTCGCAGGCGGACGAATCGATCGCTGGAGCCGAGTTGGCCCGCGGCGCGACCGAGCCGACGGCGTCGAGGACAACCTCGCGCCCCGAGCCGGCACAGGCCGAGAGCCGACTCGTGAGCGCCGCGCCGCCTCCGCAGCGTGAGCAGATCGAGCAGCCCCAGGGCCGTTCCGTGGCAACGCCGTCCACACAGTCGCCCGCCACCCAGCCGGCCGAGCCCCGGCAGGCCAGCGGCGTATTGGCCACGCCCACGCAGACCGAGACCGTGACGCCCGGCCCTTCGACCGTCGTCAGTCCCAGCGCCGCCGTAGCCACGCTGATGCAGCGAGCCGAGCAAGCGGTGAAGGCCAACGACCCCGTCGCCGCGCGAGAGCTCTACAACCAAGCGCTCATGAGCGAGCGCGCCTCGGCGAGCGACCGCGCGACCATCCGGTCGCAGATGCAGGCTCTCAACGAGGACCTGATCTTCTCTCCCCGCGTGTACCCCGGAGACCCGTTCTCGACCGTGTACGAGGTGCAGGGCGGGGATTCGCTGGCCAAGATCGCCCAGCGCGAAGGCGTGGCCACCGAGTACCTGCTCATCCAGCGCGTCAACCGTATGAGCAACCCGAACAACATCTACAAGGGCCAGAAGCTCAAGCTCGTCCGCGGCCCGTTCCACGCAGTAGTGAGTAAGACCGCATTCCGCATGGACGTGTACGTTGGTCCTCCCGGCGAGACGGATCAATGGGTGTTCGTCCGCTCCTTCCCCGTCGGGCTGGGCGAGTACGACGGCACGCCCGTGGGCGCCTTTACCGTCCGCCGCCACAGCAAACTCATCGACCCCTTCTGGCGCAACCCTCGCACGGGCGAAGAGTTCGCCGCCAGCGACCCCGAGAACCCCATCGGCGACCATTGGATCGGCCTGC
The DNA here is from genome assembly GCA_040221175.1 of Phycisphaerales bacterium. Lineage (NCBI taxonomy): Bacteria > Pseudomonadati > Planctomycetota > Phycisphaerae > Phycisphaerales > Phycisphaerales bacterium. The sequence goes on along the minus strand of JAVJVK010000001.1, from coordinate 433,943 downwards.
GAGGCCTGGGCCAGGCCGAGACGTACAGCGGCTATGGCATCCACGGCACCATCGACCCGGGCAGCATCGGCAAGGAGATGTCCATGGGCTGCGTCCGCATGCTGCCCGACGACGTCGCACTGGTCTACGAACTGCTGACCGAAGACATCAGCCAGGTCCACATCGTCGAATAAGGCTCTTTCCAACCGACTCACCCAGCCCGGGCCCGCGCCCGGGTTTTTTCGTCTCGCGGCGGGGCCATTTCGGGCCCGTAAATCCGGCTGGAATCGCGGTTCCATCCTATAATGAGGGCCAGCATTTTCGGGGTTCTTCCGGGCTCACCGGACCCCCCGCCACGCCGCGAGGACCTATGGCCCAAGACGACGCCCCCACCCCCCCGACCACCGACGCCAACGCCTCCAAGAAGGGCAACTACGGAGCCGAGCAGATCAGCGTGCTCGAAGGCCTCGAGGCCGTCCGAAAGCGGCCGGGCATGTACATCGGCGGCACCGGCGTGGGCGCCCTGCATCACCTGGTCTACGAAGTCGTCGACAACTCCATCGATGAAGCCATGGCCGGCTACGCGACCATCGTTCAGGTCACCATCCAGGCCGACGGCTCCATCCGCGTGGTCGATGATGGCCGCGGCATTCCGGTCGATCCGGTCAAGAACGACGACCCCGCTCTCAACGGCAAGAGCGCCGTCGAGGTCGTCATGACCAAGCTCCACGCGGGCGGCAAGTTCGGCCAGGAGGGCAGCGCGTACAAGGTCAGCGGCGGCCTGCACGGCGTGGGCGTGAGCTGCGTCAACGCCCTCTCGAGCATGCTGGAGGTCGAGGTCTATCGCGATGGGCAGGTCCACAGCATGACCTTCTCGCGCGGCCACGTGGCCGAACCGCTCCGCGTCGTGGGCAAGGTGCCCGAGAGCAGCACGCGCACGACGGGCACGAGCGTGACGTTCACCCCCGACGCCGACATCTTCCCGGTCACCGAATTCAGCTACGACACCCTCGCAAACCGACTGCGGGAACTGGCGTTCCTTAATCCGGGCGTCGTCATCCGCCTGCGCGACGAGCGCGTGGGCGCCGACGGCAAGCCGCGAGACGAGATCTTCAAGGCCGAAGAGGGACTGCTCGCCTACGTCCAGCACCTGATGAGCGGCAAGACCGCCGTGTGCGTGCCCGTGCACATTCGCAAGGACGACGAAGAGAAGTCGATGGTCTGCGAGGTCGCTCTGCAGTACCACGACGGGTACAACGAAACGCTGCTGACCTTCGCCAACAACATCAACAACGTCGACGGCGGCACGCACGGCCAGGGCTTCAAGGTCGCCCTCACACGCACGCTCAACAACTACGCCCGCAAGGTCGGCATCATTCGCGAGAAGGACCCAACCCCCAGCGGCGACGACCTGCGCGAGGGGCTCATCGCCATCGTCTCGGTGAAGCTTCCCGACCCGGCCTTCAACAATCAGCCCAAGGAAAAGCTGCTCAACCCCGAGATCGAGCCCTTTGTCGCACAGGCCGTGGGCGAGGCGCTGGGCACCTGGCTCGAAGAGCACCCCGCCGAAGCCAAGCGAGTGTGCATGAAAGGCATCATGGCGGCCCAGGCTCGCGAGGCCGCCCGCAAGGCCCGCGAGCTCACGCGCCGCAAGAGCGCCCTGGATTCGGGCTCGATGCCGCACAAGCTGAGCGACTGCAAGACCAAGGACGTCGAGCGAAGCGAACTGTACCTGGTGGAGGGCGACTCGGCCGGCGGCAGCGCCAAGCAGTGCCGAGACGTCGAGACTCAGGCCGTGCTGCCGCTCAAGGGCAAGATCCTCAACGTCGAGAAGGCGCGCATCGACAAGGTACTGGGCTTCGAGGAAATCCGCACCATGGTCGCCGCCCTCAAGTGCGGCATCGGTCCGGACTTCGACCACAGCAAGCTTCGCTACGGCCGCATCGTCATCATGACCGACGCCGACGTGGACGGCAGCCATATCCGCACGCTGCTGCTCACGTTCTTCTTCCGTCAGATGCCCGAGTTGATCCGGCGCGGCCGCATCTTCGTGGCCCAGCCGCCGCTGTTCCAGATTTCGCGCGGGAAGAACCACCGCTACGTCATCAACGAGCGCGAGCTGAGCAACATGCTCACCGCCGAGGCCATCCAGAACGCAAGCCTGCTCGTCCGCAAGACCTTCGAGGAGGGCGACCTGCCCCCGAGCGGCGAGGCGCCCCTGGAGCGACGCATCGAAGGCGACGACGTCGTCAAGGCCGTGAAGCTGCTGGAACGTCTCGGCGAATTGAGCGTCGTGGCCGAGCGGCGCGGCGTGAAATTCGTCGACCTCATTGGCTCTCGGCACCAGGCGGCACCCGGCGCCGGTGGCCTGCCAACCCACCGGGTGGCTTGGCGGGGCGGGGCCGAGTGGGCCTGGAGCGAGGAAGAAGCCCTGGCGATCGTCGAAAAGAACGACCTTCGGCTCGAAGAGTCCGAAGATCCCGAGTCCGCTGAGAGCGGCAGCGTCGCAGACAACGGCCAGTCGCAGACCGACGCGGCGTCAAGCATTGTTCCCGAGAGTGCCATGACGGCGCGCCCGGTGGCGACCATCCGTGAGCTCCACGAAAATCGTGAGCTGGATTCGATCTTCAACCAGCTCAGCGATCTCGGGCTGGACGTTGCCGACTGGGACCTGCGGCAGGAAGAGGCCGTGACCGGCGAGAAACTGCCGGCACGATTCGCGTGGGAAGTTGCCCAGCCGGGCAAGTCCGACGGCGAAGAAGCCGCCAAGGTGCGCATCGCCGAAGCCCCGAACCTTGCCTCGATCGTGCCGGCGCTGCACGATATCGGACGCAAGGGTATCGAGGTCAAGCGGTTCAAGGGCCTTGGTGAGATGGACGCCGATCAGCTGTGGGAGACCACGATGGATCCGGAGGTCCGCACGCTCATGCGGGTCACCATGGACCAGGCCGCCAAGGCCGAGACCCTGTTCACCACGCTCATGGGCGAGCAGGTCGAGCCTCGCCGCAAGTTCATCGAAGAGCACGCCTTGGAAGCCAAGAACCTGGACGTCTAGGCCTCGGTCCGATATCGCACGTCTTGCGCAATTCTCGGCTCTGCCCGACGAAAGTCGCCCACGCGATGATCCGATACATCTCCGGAAGAGACCCAGGATCCGTGGGAGATGCGAATGGGCACGCGATCGCCCGGCCCCTCTGGCCGACACAACACGCTCAACCTCTCGGCCGAACAGCTGAGCGTCATCATGGACCAACTCGACGAGGCGGGCGAGGGTGGTCGCACGCGCCGCACGCACGCTCGAGTGAGCTTTCGCCTGCATGCCGTCGAGGTCGAGATCTTCCAGCCCAGCGGTGGCAGCGTGCAGTTCTGCGTGGCCTGCCGGAACCTCTCGCGGGGTGGCCTGAGCCTCGTGCACAGTTCGTACATGCACGTCGGAACCAAGTGCCGCGTCAGACTCGAGCACCATTCCGACGGGCCGATGTGGATCAATGCCACCGTCGTTTAGTGTCGTCACGTAACCGGACGCATTCACGATGTAGGGCTTCGGTTCGAGAAGGAGATCGACGTCAACGACTTTGTCCGGCTCGATCCGCTGGGTGACAACTTCTCTCTGGAAACCGTCGAAGCAAGCAAGCTCGAAGGTCGCGTGCTGCTGGTCACGGCCAACGACATCGACCGGAAGCTGGTCGAAGCCTACCTCTCGGATACGTCGATCCGCATGATCCACGTGCAGGGATACGACGAGGTGATCGGCGCCCTGGCCGAACCGGTCGACGCCATCCTCTGCGATTTTGATAAGGACGTCGCCACCGCCTGCGAAGCTGTTCGCGGGATTCGGTCCGCCGGCTATGCCGTGCCCGTCATTGCCCTCGCCGGCGACCTGTCCGAGCCGAGCAGAGAAACCATCCGCGGCTCTCGCGTCAGCGCGATGGTGCGCAAGCCGATTACGAAGGCCGCTCTGCTGCGAGCCCTGGCCGAGTTCATCCTCCTCGGCCGTGGCGCGGGAGACGATCTGCCGGCTGCCTCGACCCAACAAGAGACCGATCCATCGCTGAAGGCCCTGGCCGATCTGTTTGCCCAAGACCTGGCAAAGTTCGCCGACGAGATCGCCACCGCATGCAAGTCTGGCGATGAGAAGAACCTGCGGTACATCTGCGCCCGCATCCGTGGCACGGGTCCGCTGCTGGGCCACGCCTCGGTCGCCGACGCCGCGGGCCGCGTCCTTTCCATGCTCGACGCCGAAGGCGGTTCCATCGAGAGCGCCCAGGAAGCGATTAACACCCTCACGAGCATGTGCAAGATGGTCCGCGCGGCCTGAGTCTTTCCCTCAACGGGCGACGCGCCGACAATGCGGCGTGGCTTCCATCGAAGACAACCTCCAGAGCGCCCTGTCCACCCCGGTGACCAACGTGCGCGAGCTCCAGGGCGGCTGCATCGCCCGCGTCGTGGGCGGCTTGGCTCAGGGCATGGGCGAGTTCGTCGCCAAGATCGGCGATGGCTCCAGCGATCTCCGCATCGAGGCGGCGATGCTCGAAGACCTGCACCGGCTGACGGCCCTGCCCATCCCAACCGTGTGGCACGCCGAACGCGACCTGCTGGTCATGGAACGACTTCACGGTTCAACGGGCGCTGATGCGACCGCCCAGCGGCACCTGGCCGAACTCCTCGCCGAAGCGCACGGGGTGCAGGGCCAGTCCTTTGGTTACCAGCGGGACACACTCATCGGGCCACTGACCCAGCCCAACCCGGCTGAACAGAGTTGGGCTCGCTTCTTCGGGCGCCATCGGCTGGTGCACTTCGCCACGCTTGCAGAGCAGCGGTCTGCCCTGCCCCCCGGCGGTGCGGAAGTCGCACACCGCCTGTCCGACGCCCTGGAGCGAGAGCCGTCCCGATTCCTCGCCGCCGATGAGCCGCCCGCGCTCATCCACGGAGACCTCTGGTCGGGAAACGTGCTGAGCGATCGCGGCCGCATCACCGGGCTTATCGATCCTGCCATTTACTACGCGGACCGCGAGATCGAACTTGCCTTCATGGGCCTGTTTGGCTGCGTTGGTCGCCCGTTCTTTGAGCGATACCACGAGCTGCGCCCGATCCAGCCGGGTTTCTTCGAGCGTCGGCAGGGGATGTACCGAGCTTACCCGCTGCTGGTCCACGCGATTCTCTTCGGCGGCGGTTATGGCCGCCAGGCCGTCAGCGCCATGGAACGCGCGATGGCAACCTGAGACGCCCCACCGAGTCTGGCAAGGATCTGGACGGGAAAGGGTGACTGACGGGATTCGAACCCGCGACCCCCAGGACCACAACCTGGTGCTCTAACCAACTGAGCTACAGCCACCGTCTGACGGACGGAGGGCCCATGCCGGGCCCGCCGAGCGGTAACGCTAGCACGCTGCTGGCCCGTGGCAAGTGCGGATCGGTCGTGGCCGCGCGAGGCGGGGCGACCTACCCTCGCTATTACCTCGAAAATTGGGCTCGGTTGCAGGGCGCAGGCGAGCCGGAGATGCATTGCCGATGCCAAGCCAGACGCTCGCCACCCTCGATCTTTCCGCCGCTCGCACCCTTCGTAACCTGCCGCCCGCCCGGCTCGTCGAGATGGCCCTGGCCGCCGACGAGGGCCGCCTGGCCGCCGAGGGCGCCCTGGTCTGCCTTACGGGCGACCGCACCGGACGCAGCCCGACGGACAAGTACCTCGAGGACACCCCGGCCATCCACGACAAGATCGATTGGGGCAAGGTCAACCAGCCCCTGACACCCGAGCGATTCGAGTTGGCCGAGCGGATCGCCATCGACCACCTGAACGCCCAGGAAAAGGTCTTCTGCTTCGAGGGCTTCGCGGGCGCCGATCCCGCCTACCGCCTTGGTGTCCGCGTCGTGACCGAGCAGGCCTGGCACAGCCTCTTCGCCAGCACGCTGTTCATCCGCCAGGGCACCCGCGCGGCCAGCAACAGCACCGACTGGAACCACGACTGGACCATCCTCAACGCCGGCAAGCACAAGCTGACCGCAGAGGAGGCCGAGCAGTTGGGTGTCAAGGGCCCGATCATCATCGCCCAGTCCCTGGAGCGCAAGACGGTCGTCATCCTTGGCACCGAGTACGCCGGCGAGATCAAGAAGAGCATCTTCTACGCCATGAACTTCGACATGCCCGAGGCGGGCGTGTTCCCCATGCACTGCTCGGCCAACGTCGCCAAGGACGACGCCAGCAACGTGGCCCTGTTCTTCGGCCTGAGCGGCACCGGCAAGACCACCCTGAGTGCCGACCCCGACCGCGCCCTCATCGGCGACGACGAGCACGGCTGGAGCGACAAGGGCGTCTTCAACTTCGAAGGCGGCTGCTACGCCAAGTGCATCAAGCTGAGCCGCGAGAGCGAGCCGCAGATCTGGGACGCCATCAAGTTCGGCAGCGTGCTCGAGAACGTGGTCATCGACGACCAGAGCCGCGAGCCCGACTATGACGACGGGTCAATCACCGAAAACACCCGCGTTACCTATCCGGTCGAGTACATCCCCGGCGCGGTCATCCCTTCCATCGGACAGCACCCACGCAACGTCATCTTCCTGACCGCCGACGCGTTTGGCGTCATGCCCCCGGTCAGCAAGCTGACGCCCGAGCAGGCGATGTACTACTTCATCAACGGCTACACGAGCAAACTCGCCGGCACTGAGGCCGGCGTCACCGAGCCCCAGCCCAACTTCAGCGCCTGCTTCGGCGCGCCCTTCATGCCCCGCCCGCCGGCCGAGTACGCCCAGATGCTCGTCGACCGCATCAAGAAGCACGATGCCAACGTCTGGCTGCTCAACACCGGCTGGACTGGCGGGCCCTACGGCGTGGGAAGCCGATTCAAGCTGGGCTACACCCGCGCCATGGTGTCGGCCATCCTCAACGGCAGCCTGGCCAAGGCCAACTACGTCGAGCACGAAATCCTCGGCCTGCACATGCCCACCGTGGTCGAAGGCGTCCCGCAGGAGGTGCTGCACCCGCGCAACACCTGGAGCGATGGCTCGGCCTACGACGAGAAGGCCCGCGACCTGGCCCGTCGCTTCCGCGACAACGACGCGAAGTACGACATGGAACAGGCCGTGCGAGACAGCGGCCCCAAGGGCTGATCCCAGACACGGAATAACTACGAAAAACGCCCGGGTCGAACCGGGCGTTTTGTCGTATGCAAAAGGTCGGCCTTGGTCAGTTGCTCGTCGTGCGTGACGCCTGGTAGGCCTCCAAGCCCTCTGCAGTAGTGCGTAGCTGACGGTTCTTTCCCAGCGTCCACTTGGGCTGTGGTCGGTTCGGATCGTTCTCACAGATCACCCACCCATCGACGACCATGACCTCCATAGCCTGCACGAGCTGTCGCATCAGTGCCGCGGCCTTGTCCTTGGGCTGCGATGCATTGATCTGCTGCTGAAGGTAGCCGAAGATCTGGTTCGGGTCATTACTCTTCAGCAGCATACTCACGAGCACCGGGTAGGGCCCGATCTTCGGCAGGATCTTGCCGTTGCGCGTCACGCACTGCACGGGCACGACGCGTCCGTCGCGATACTCGGCAACCTGCTCGTCCTTGGCTTCGCGCAGGTCCAGCGTGAGCTTGTTGTACTGCATGAAGCTCAGGGTTTCTCTCTCCAGGTCGATGTCCTCGTCGCCAAACTTGCCGACGATCTGCTTGGCGGTCGCCAGGTCGAACGAACCGAGATTGGCCGAGTCGAGCGTCTGGTTGCTGAAGCCGCCCTGGGCCAGCCAGCGCCAGGCCTCCTGGGGCGTCAGCGACAGGCCGGCCTCCTCGGCGATGTTCTGGCAGTGCTCCTGCAGGTCCTTGAAGCAGCCGTTGGACGCATACCAGAACTGCGCGAAGCGGATGTGCTGGCGTATGTTCTTGCGGGTCTTGTCGTCGTAGCTCTGCTTGACCCACCCCTTGTCGAGTTCGCCGCGTTCCAGTTCCAGGATGGTGTACGCCAGTTCGCGGGCCGAGCCGTGGGCCAGTGTCATGCCAGCGGCGAGGATCGGGTCGGCAAAACCGCTGGCCTCGCCGCAAACGAACCAATTCTCGCCCGTCACGCGGTCGGCCACCTGCGACCAGTCCTTGGTCGCGTGCACCTGGTCGGTCTGCCTTGATTCGGCCATCAACCCGGCGATCTCTTCCTGCTCCTTGAGGGCCTTGTGGTAGATCTCCTCGGGTGACAGGCCGGTCTGCTTGTAATACTCGCCCGGGCACACCAGGCCGACGCTTGCACGCGTTGGGCTGAGGGGGATGAACCAGATCCAGCCGTAAGGCAGGCTGCGAACCTGCACGCGCGTGCCCCCCACGCCGATCTCGACGGCCCACTGCACGTTGTCCCAGTAGCTCCAGAACGCGACGTTGCGCAAGCTCTTTGGCGCATCGCTCTCCACACCCATGGCGCGGCGCAGGAGCGCGTGCGTGCCGCTCGCGTCGACGTAGTGCTTCGCGCGCACGACGGTGCCGTCGTCGAGCTTGAAGCCCTCGACTTTGTCGCCGTCCTTCAAGACCTCGCGCACCTGCGTGCCCTGGCGCACCTCGGCGCCGTTCTCCTGGGCATGATCGAGCAGGATCTTGTCGTAGATCGACCGTTCGACCTGGAACGCCGTGCGCTGGCGCTGGCCCTCGAACTTCGCCGGCCTGGGCTCGTCCTTGAATTCTTCGACGGGGTAGAAGTCAAAGTCCCATCGCTCGCCGTCGCGGCCCCACGTCAGGCTCGCCCCGAGCTTGACGGGAAAGTTGGCCGCTTCGACCTTGTCCCACACGCCCATCTCGTGCAGGATCGGGCTGATGGCCGGGAGTTGGCTCTCGCCCACGTGCTCACGAGGAAAGACCTCCTTCTCGAGCACCAGCACCTTCAGGCCGGGGTTGTACTTGCGCAGCAAGGTCGCCAACGTACTGCCCGAGGGCCCACCGCCGATGATCGCCACGTCGCACGCAACTTCATGCATGCCGTTTCCGCTGGTCCCGTTCGCGTTCGCAACCACGCCGTCCCCCTCTCGCAACATTCGCCCAACGCCGTTCCTATCGGCGATCAGCGATCCTATGTCTCCCCGTTCTCGACGCCCGGCCCTGCACGGTCCGGATATCCATCACGTGCATGCTGGGGCCTCCCCTCATGCCGGAGGGATCGGCTTCCCATGCGGGTCGGTCGGGACATCGGGCGGCAGCGTCTCGGGCAGGTGCTCCAGGTTCTCGGCGGTGACGTGCACGTGGTCCGCCGCCAGGCCCGCCCGCTCGACCAGATACGACTCCCACAGGCGGTGCCGCCGCACGATCATCGCTGCCCGGGTCCGCCCCTCTTCGGTCAGGGCCAGCGCGTTGCGCTCGACAAGGCCGCGCCGGCGCCCCCTCCGGAGTACACGCGGATCGACCCGGCCCGGCACCGATTCATCCTCCTGGCCGCGGTACAAGCGCCCGAGCAGGTCTTCGAGCGCCACGTTCCGAGCCAGGCGTGTGCGGCGGACGGCGGTTGCCAGCACGCCATAGCGTGGTCCGCACACGGCGGCAAGCACGAGCAGGCAGCCCAGCGCCACGGCCATCGAGCCCGCCGCGTTCACTTCGCGCTTGTCGAAGAACTGCGGCACACCGATTGAGCCCAGGTACCCCAACACGGCAGCACCGATGGCCACCGCCATGCTGACGAGCAACTGCGAGGGCAGCCGATCGGTCAGCAACCGAGCCGTGGCAGCGGGCACGATCAGCATCGCGATGACCAGGATGGACCCCACCGCCTCGAATGAGGCCACCGTGGCGCCTGCGACGAAGATCATCAGCAGGTAGTGCAACGCCGTAGCGCTGAACCCCTGGGCCGTCGCCATCGCCGGATCGAACGCGGCCAGGCGCAGTTCCTTGAATAGCACCACGACCAGCGCGATCGACAGACCGGCCGTCAAGAGCAGCGTCCAAACCTGCGGCGGCGCTGCCTGGATCGTCGCCGACCCGAAGACGCCCCACCACGACGCGGGAGCGCCACTGGTCCAAGCGAGAGACTCGAGTTGTCCGTGCAGCACGCAGGCCGCGTCGAGATCGGTGTTGCGCGCCGCACGCTCGATGAGCAGCACGCCCAGCGCGAACATGACACTGAACACCACGCCCATCGCCGCGCCCGGCTCGACACGCCCCATCCGCTTGATCAACTCGACGAGCACGACCGTGGCGATACCCGCCAGCGTTGCCCCCAGGAACATCACCGGAGCCGTGCGCACGCCCGTGAGCATGAAGGCGACCACCAGGCCCGGCAGCACGCTGTGGCTCATCGCGTCGCCCATCAGGCTGAGCTTGCGCAGCACGAGGAAGTTGCCAAGCAAGCCGCAACTCACCGCGGCGAGCACCGCGGCAAGCAGCGGAAAGAGGTCGAGCGCCGGCGAGAGCGTCATGGCCTGCCCCTCTCGGCCTTGAGAATCGCCGCCTCGAGTTCGGCAACCAACTCGGGGCTGAGCACGTGCTCGACGGTGTCGGCCGACCAGTCGACGTGGCCGGGCGCCACGTCGGCATAGGTCTGCAGGTACTGCTCCCAGAGCCTGTGGTTCCGGGCGATGCGGGCGCCGCGCGCGACGCCGCTGGGCGTCAGTTCATACCCAAGTTCCACGCGATTGATGTAACCGCGCCGCCGTAGACCCGCCAGCACCACCGGGCCCAGCCACGCGGGCCAGCCCCAGAGCTTCTCCATAGCCCGTAGCGTGCGCGCCGAGATCGTCGGCACGCCTCGCCGCGATACGGCGTGCTCGTAGGCAGCCTCGAGCAGGTGCTCACCGGCGATGCGGAGCCGCTGGAGGCCCCGCCGCCCGGCTACGGCAACCACCCCGTGTCGCGGCGCCGCCAGCAAGCTGACGACGAACACCGCTCCCGCGCACAGCACGATCACCGATCCCGCCGGCGTGCGCGGCAGGAGCGCGCTCGTCGCCGCTCCGAGGTAGCCGCTCACGGCGCCCAACCCTCCCGCCACCAACACCAGCACGCCCAGGCGATCGGTCCACATTCGTGCGGCGACGGGCGGGATGATGAGCAGCGCAATGACCAGAATCAGCCCGACGGCCTGCAAGCCCGCCACCGTGACCAGAACCACCAGCAGGAGCATGATGCCGTCCAGCAGCCCGACGGGATACCCCGCCACGCGCGCATATTCGTCGTTGAAGCTGGCCAGGGCCAGTTCCTTGAACAGCACGACGGTGGACAGGATCCCAACGAGCGCGATGCCCCCCATCAGCATGGCGTCACCCGCCCGCATGGCCGCGGTCTGGCCATAGATGAAGTGGTGCAGCCCGGCGGGCGATGCCGCGACGTTCTCGGGCCGCTGGACGTAGCTGAGCAGCACCACGCCCAGCCCGAAGAACACGCCCAGCACGATGCCGATCGCCGCGTCTTCGCGCAGCCGGGTGAAACGAAGAATCGCAAAGATGCACAGCACCGACAGTGCCCCCGACGCCGCCGCGCCCAGCAGCAGCACCGGCAAGGACCGTCCACCCCCGCCCAGCGAAACGGCGAACAGGAAGGCCGTCACGATGCCCGGAAGCGTCGCGTGCCCGATGGCGTCGGCAACCAGCGATCGCTTGCGCAGCAGGGCGAACACCCCCACCACTCCCGCAGACAAGCCCAGCAACGCCGCCCCGACGAGCACCGCGTTGGTGTTGTACCCGCCCTGGAAGCTGAGTACCTCCACAACGTCGCGGGCGGTCAACGCTTCGGGCCGGGCCAGGGCCATCTATCGCACCCTCAGGCCCGAGCGGGCCACGGCCTCGGCCGCCTCGCTCAGCAGCGTGAGCTTGCCGCCATAGGTCTTGTGCAGGTTTGGCTCGGTGAAGACCTCCTCGACCGGCCCGGCCGCGACGACGCGCATGTTGAGCAGCAGGGCATGGTCGAAGTACTGCGGCACGGTCTGCAGGTCGTGATGCACGACGATGGCAGTCTTGCCCGCGTCGCGCAGCTCTCGCAGCAGCGCGACGATGGCGCGCTCGGTCGCCGCGTCGACGCCCGCGAAGGGCTCGTCCATGACGTACAGGTCACCCTCCTGCGCCAAGGCGCGGGCGAGGAACACGCGTTGCTGCTGCCCGCCCGAGAGCTGGCTGATCTGCCGGTGCGCCAGGTCCGCCAGGCCCACGCGGTCCAGGCACTCCAGCGCGGCTCGCTTATGCGAGCGCCCCACCGGCCGCAACCAGCCGATGCGCCGATACCGACCCATGCATACCACATCCAGGGCGCTGACGGGAAACGACCAGTCCACGCTCTCTCGCTGGGGCACGTAGGCCACGCGGTCGCGCATGCGCTTGTAGGGCTCGCCCCAGAATTCCACCAGCCCACTGGCACGAGGCACCAGCCCGAGCGCCGCCTTGATCAGCGTGCTCTTGCCCGCCCCGTTGGGCCCCACGATGGCCACGAGGGCGTTTGCTGGCGCGTCGTAGTCCACGTCCCACAGCACGGGCTTGCGCTGGTACGCCACCGTCATGGCGTGGATCGACAGCGGGCTGTCGGCCGAGTGCTCGGGAAGCTCGGCCAGGCTCGACCGCTGCCGGCCTGAATGCACGACGCTCTGACCGGCCGGCGTACTCACGGAGACAGCTTTCCCTGCATGCCCCCCTCGGGCGCCTCGCCGCCCAGGGCGCGCGCGATCGTGGTGGCGTTGTGGTCGATCATGCCCACGTACGTGCCCTCGAACGTGCCAGCCGGCCCCATGGCGTCGCTGAACAGCTCACCCCCGATGGCGACCGTGTGCCCGCGGGCCGCGGCCCCGGCAATGAGCGCCTTGATGTTGCGCTCCGAGACCGTCGATTCCACGAACACCGCCGCGACCTGACGATCGACCAGCACGTCCACGAGCCGCTCGACGTCGCGCACGCCCGCCTCGCTCTCGGTGCTCAGCCCCTGGATGCCCAGCACCTCGTAGCCATACCGCCGGCCGAAGTAGCCGAAGGCATCGTGGGCGGTCACCAGCACGCGCTGGGCCTCGGGCACGCTCTCGAGCACGCGCTGGCAGTACGCGTCCAGTTCGGCGATCTCGTCGAGCAACGCGGCGGCGTTGGCGGTGTAGACCGATTCGCCATCGGGGTCGCGCTCGATGAGCCGATCGCGCACGACCTCGACCGCCTTGGCCCAGGCCGTGGGATCCATCCACACGTGCGGGTCGTCCTTGCCCTCCATGTCCTCGGGCTGCACCAGGTACTGGGGGTCGATCAACTCGGTGACGGCGAACACGCCGCGATCGGCCGAGGCGGCGCGTACGAGGGCATCGGTCATGCGGCCCTCGAGCAGCAGCCCGTTGTAGAAGACCACGTCGGCTGCCAGGAGGGCGGCCATGTCGTCGCGCGTGGGCTGGTACAGGTGCGGGTCGATGCCCGCGCCCATGAGCACGTCGACCTCGCCGCGCTCGCCGGCCACGCGCTCGACCACGTCGCCGATCATGCCGGTGGTCGCGACGATCGCCAGCTTCTCGTCAATCGCCGACGAGCCCGCGGGTTCCGATTGCGGTCCGCAGGCCGCGAGAAAGCCGAGCAGAACTGCGCACAATCCGAACCAGCATCCTCGAGCCATGGCGCCTCCCTTGGCGAGCGTGCGAGGCCTAAAGTGTAGCCTTGGCTACGGTTGCCCGCCACCTCCACCGCCACCTCCGCCGTCGCGCGCCGCCTGCCGCCTACCACCCGCCCCCTCGGCGATCGCCTTGAACCGCGCCAGCGTGGCCTTGCTGACATGGTGCTCCAGGCCCTCGCTATCGACCGCCGCCACCTTCTCGGGCACGCCGATGGCCAGCAGGAAGCGGTAGACCACCTCGTGCCGCTCGCGGCAGGCCCGGGCCAGCCGCGTGCCCTTGGGGGTCAGCTCGATGGGCTTGTAGGGCTCGGTGGTCACCAGCCCGCCCTCTGCCAGCCTCGAGACCGTTCGCACGACCGTCACGTGGCTGACCCCGAAGCGGTCGGCCAGGTCCTTCACGCGGCACTGGCCAAGCCGCTCCACGATCTCGGCGATGGCCTCGACGTAGTCCTCGGCCGTCTCGCTGGCGTGGTCGTCGCGCGTGCGCTGGTGGCCGCGGCGTGGCGGGGTGGGGGTGCCGGGCTGCTTCTTGGGGTTGGCCACGGGGCAACGTAGGCCCCGGGCCGTGCGCCCGGCCGCGGCCGCTATCCTTGCGGCCATGCCAGAGCGCATCCGCGTGGGCCTCGTGCACAACCGCTTCTCGGGCAAGGGCCGGGGACCGGACTTCGTCGCGCGCCTGCGATCTCGGGCCGAGCCGCTGGCGTGGCTCGATCTCGTGGATCTGCCCCTCGATCTCGCGCTCTCGGAGGGCGCCCTGGATGCGCTCGACGCGGTGGTCATCGTCGGTGGCGACGGCACCGTGCACCACGCCCTGGCCGCCCTCACGCAGGCCAAGAACGGCCGCGGCGTGCCAACCCTGATCGCCCCGCTGGGCACCGAGAACGTGGTGGCCAAGGAACTCGGCCTGACCCCGCGCGTGTCGCGCGTGCTGGCGGCGCTCGAGGCCTTCCGCGATGGCGCCCCCACCGTGCGCAGCGATCTGGGCCTGGTGCACCATCCGGACGCCTCGGCGGCTGACGGGCCCCTTCCTGGCACGCCCTTCGCCCTCATGCTGACCACCGGCCCGGACGCGGCCGTGCTGCACCGCGTCGCCCGGCAGCGCGTGGGCACCACAAGCAAGCTCGACTACGTCGTGCCCACGCTCACGCGAGCGCTGCGCCCCAGGGTCGGGCGCCTCAGCGTCACCGTCGACGGCCAGCAACTCGCGAAGGACCGCCGCGGCTGCCTCATCGTCGCCGTCGGCCCGCGCTACCCGCTGAAGCTCGACCTCGCGCGCAACGCCAGCCGCACCGATGGCCTGCTCGACGCGATGTTCCTGCCCGCCAGCACCACCGCGAGCCTCGTCGGCTGGGCCGCGATGGCCCGCCTGGGCCTGCACGTCCGCCACCCGCAGGCCCGTTATGCGCAAGGCACCCGCATCGAATTCACGATGCACGACCACGATCCCACTGCCGAGATGCTCGAGACCCTCCAGATCGACGGCGAGATCGAACGCGTGGCGTGCGATGCGCAGGGCCGCATGGTCATCGAGACGATGCCCAGCGCGCTGCCGCTCATCATGCCTGCGGCGAAGGAGGCCAGGACCGATCGCCGCCGTGGGGCCAAGCCGGCGATGGCGGGCGGGTAGGCCGTGGCGCTGGCCGACCTCATCAGCGTCGGTGTCTCGTCCGTCGGCCTGCTGCTCTTCGTGGCGGGCTTGCTGCTCTTCCGCAGCGGCAGGCGCTCGGCCGAGCCCACGTGCCCCGCGTGCGGGTACGCCATGGCGGGTCTGCGCGGAGTCGAGCGTGAGGGCCACCAATACGCGCCGGTCACCTGCCCCGAGTGCGGCCATGCGGCACGCAAGCGCATGCAGTTCTTCCGCCGCAAGCGTCGGCCGGCGTGGCTGCCGCTGGCCTTCCTTGGCATCGCCATCCTCGTCGAGCCGCTGGTCTTCGGCAACACCCGCCGCGTGTACGACCGCCTGTCCGACGCGACCATCGCCCACCTGCACGCGAACTGGGACGACCCCTACGCCCGCGACATCGTGCAGGGCCGCATCGGCATCCCCTCGACCACCGGCACTATCCATTACAGCGCCGCCGATACGCGCACGCTGGCCGAGGGCGCGATCCGTCGGATCGAGGCGGCCAACGCACGCGGCCGCTCCGAAGCGGTCGACCCGCTGGACCTTCGCATCCTGTCGCTGCACGACAACGCGCCGACCGACCCGGCCTTCAGCGCCCGCGTCGCCGCGGCGATGCCGCCCCTGTTCATCCATCCCGATCCCGGCGCCCGGCACACGGCGGCGGGCCTCTCCTGCGACCGGCACGATCCCGCGTCGACGCTGCCAACGGCCGTCGCTGCGGCCCAGGACCAGGACCCGCGCGTGCGCCATGCGGCGACGCAGGCCGTGTTCATGCACCTGCGACGCGGGCAGGGCGATGGCGCGGCCTTCGTCGCCCTGCTCGACGACGACGACGCGGGCGTGCGAGCCGAGGCCGCCCGGCTGCTGCGAAGGATCGCGCAACACTCGGCCTTGCCCGCGAGCCTCCTCGCCCCGCTCAAGTCGCTGCGGCCGCGTGACGAGGCGGTGGCCCGGGCCCGCGACGCGGGCCTGTTCGCGCTGCTCCAGGGCGACGAGCTGGTCGAGGCCTGCCGCCAGCGCCTGCGCGAGGGCACCGACGAGGAGCGATGGGAGGCCCTTCGCTTCGTCGGCCGCCGCCCGGCCCTGACCGCCGCCCTCCTGCCCGAGTGGGGCAAGGAGCGCCGCCCCCTGTTCGAGCACTGGCTCCCGGCCCAGACGGTCCGCCCCATCGACGAGGTGCTCGAGGAACTCGGCTTCGAGTGAGCGGCTGGGCGATACCCGAACAACCCCCCCCCCCCCGACACCCCAACAAACGCCGTGACGGTCTAAACAACGCCTGTAACACGACTTACGCGGCCAAAGCGTCCGCATAACCCTTGTTCGAAATCATTTCGAAGGCCTTCGAAGTGGTTTTGGAAGCCTTCGAAACTCTTTGAGGGGCCTTCGAGACTATTTCGCAAGCCTTCGAAACCCTTTGAGAGGCCTTCGAAACGCCTTCGCGGGCCTTCGAAGCCGTGTGGCAGGCACCCGGAACTCCATGGATGGCCTCCGAGGGGCCCCGTTGGTTCGTTCCCTACAGTTGCCGCCCGCCGGCCGATCGAGATCGGATCGCCGGGGGCATCCAAGAGGGAGCCACCCAATGCTTCAGCGCACCGCCGCCTGCGGCGAGCTTCGGATCGAGCACGCCGGCACGCCCGCCAACCTCGCCGGCTGGGTCAACAACTACCGCGACCACGGCACGGGCCTGGTCTTCATCGACCTGCGCGACCACACCGGGCTGACGCAGCTTGTTTTTGATAAGGAAGACGTGCCCGCGGAGATCGTCGCGGCGGCCGACAAGCTGCGCGCCGAGGACGTCGTCGCCGTGAAGGGCAAGGTCCGCAAGCGCGACGGCGGGCCCAACCCCAAGCTGCCCACCGGCGAGATCGAGCTGGTCGTCGAGAAGCTGGAAGTGCTGGCCAAGGCCGACACGCCCCCCTTCCAGCCCGGCGACGAGCAGAATCTCCCGGGCGAAGAACTCAGGTTACGCCACCGCTACCTCGACCTGCGCCGGCCCAAGATGCAGCACGTGCTGCGCACGCGGCACCGCGTCACCAAGATCGCGCGCGACTTCTTCGATGCGCTGGGGTTCATCGAGGTCGAGACGCCCAACCTGTGCCGGAGCACCCCCGAGGGCGCGCGCGACTTCCTCGTGCCCAGCCGATTGCAGCCGGGTGAGTTCTACGCGCTGCCGCAGAGCCCCCAGCTGTTCAAGCAGATCCTGATGGTGGCCGGCGCCGATCGGTACATGCAGATCTGCCGGTGCTTCAGGGACGAGGACCCGCGGGCGGATAGGCAGGCCGAGTTCACGCAGATCGATCTGGAGATGGCCTTCGTCTCGCGCGAGGACGTGCTCAACACGATGGAGGCCTTCGCCCGCACGCTGTGGAAGGAGGTCCTGGGCGTCGAGGTGCCCCGGTTCCCGCGGATGACCTGGCGGGAGGCGATGGACACCTACGGCAGCGACCGGCCCGACCTGCGCTACGACCTGGAGCTCGAGGACATCAGCGACCTGGCGGCCAGGACCGACTTCAAGGTCTTCACGCAGGCGCTCGAGAAGAATCCGGGCTCCGGCCATCCCTCGACCCGCGACGGCGGCGTCGTGAAGGCCTTCCGCGTGCCCGGCGGGGCCGAGAAGCTGACGCGGAAGCTCACCGACGGCTACGCCGAGTTCGTCAAGCAGTTCGGCGCGGGCGGCGCGCCCGTCACCAAGGTGGTCGCCACCGACCACGGCGTGGGCTTCGAGACGGGCATCGCCCGCTTCATCGAGCCCATCACCGGCGAGCTGGCCGCGCGCCTCAAGCTCGAGCCGGGCGACACGGTGATCTTCGGCGCCGACGCCTACAACACCTGCTCCAAGGCGCTGGGCGAGCTGCGCCAGAAGGTTGCCAAGGACCTCGAACTGATCAACAAGGACCAGTGGGCGTTCCTCTGGGTCGTCGACTTCCCGATGTTCGAGTACGACGACGAAACGAAGCGGTATTACGCCCTGCACCACCCCTTCACCGCGCCCAGGGCCGACCAGGCCGACACGCTGCTCAGCGCCAGCCCCGAGGACAAGCAGACGCTGCTGGGCGTGCTCAGCGACGGCTACGACATGGTGTGCAACGGCAGCGAGGTCGGCGGCGGGTCGATCCGCATCCACCGCCGCGACGTGCAGCAGAAGGTCTTCCAGTTGCTCGGGCTGGGTGAAGACGAGGCCAAGGCCAAGTTCGGCTTCCTGCTCGACGCGCTCCGCTACGGCGCCCCGCCGCACGGGGGCATCGCCTTTGGGCTGGACCGCCTGGTGATGCACCTGGCCGGCACCGACAACATCCGCGACGTCATCGCCTTCCCCAAGACCCAGACGGGGGCCGACCTGATGACTGAGGCGCCCTCGGCGGTCGACGAGGCGCAGCTCAAGGACCTGCACGTCCGCGTCATGGAAGCCGAGACGAAGCCCGTCGAGGCCAAGAAGCTCAGCGCCAATCCGACGTAGCGGCCGATGGACGAGCGGTACGTCCAGAGCGGCGACGCGAGCCTGTGGACCTGCGCCCAGGGCGACGGACCGCCGGTCGTCCTGTGCAACGGCGGTCCGGGCTGCTGCGACTATCTCGGGCCCGTGGCCGAGTTGCTTGCCAATCGCTACACCGTCGTCCGCTTCGAGGAACGCGGCTGCGGGCGCAGCTCGTTTACGCCGCCCTACGACTTCGGGCAGAGCGTCCTCGACCTCGACGCCATCCGCACCGCCTACGGCTTTGACGAGTGGACGGTCATCGGTCACTCGGCCGGGGCCGACCTCGCCCTGCTGCACGCACTTCGGTTACCCAAGCACACGACGTCGATCATCGGGCTCGCCGGCGGGCGCATCGTCAACGACCGGAGCTGGAGCGACGCCTACAAGGCGGCCCGCGACGCGGAGGGCGAGCCACTGCCGGAGCAGCCATTGGCCTGCGACGAGCGCGTGAATCCCGAGAGCAACGCCTGGTGGCGGCGGTTCATCACCGAGCCCGCGTTGCTCGCAAGGCTCTCGCGGCTCGGCGTGCCCGCGCACTTTATCCTGGCCGAGCACGACATCAGGCCCGCGTGGCCCACTCTGCAACTTGCCAAACTCCTGCCCGCCGGCTCGGCCGAGGTCATCACCGGCGCGCGGCACCTGATCTGGCTCGACGAGCCCGAACAGCTCGGCACGGCCATGCACCGAGTCCTCGATTCGCTCGGCGGCCAGACGCCCTAAGGCGTAGGCTGATCGCCCTCGATGGCCAGCGGGGTACTCGTCGTCGCCACCGGCTCGAACCGCAGCACCTCGATGCGGTCATAGCGAATCAGGTCTTCGTGGTTCCCGACGTGCGGAATCGTCAGCAGCCCGCTGCCCGCCAGGCGAAGACCGTGCGTGCGCTCGAAGGTCGCGATCCAGTTCTGACGCAGCGCTTCGTCGACGTAGCCATCGACGTAGAACGTCACGACCTCCACCGGCTGGCCCGGGTCGACGTCGCGCTGCTCGGCATCCTCGGCCTCTCGCTGCACACGCATGTGGTAGTTGGCAAGGAAGCGCGTGACCTCGCTCTGCATGCCCTCGGGCTCGGGCACGAACGCGGCGCCAAGGTCCTCGCGGAGCGACAACGGCCGGGGCCCATCGAAGCGCGCCGCGCCCCAGATGACGTCGGTCGCGTCCCGCAGCACGGCGTCGGTCGAGGACTTCTGCGGGTTGATCAGGTCGCGGGCCATCGAGGCGAGGGCGATGCACGCCAGCCCCGCCGCCGCCACGCGCACCGGGCTGCGCCACGCCGGAGCCCGCACCGCCTCGCCCAGCCGGGCCATCGACCACGCCAGCCCGCAGCCAGCCAGCACGCAGAAGATCGGCGCCAGGTAGAGCTGCAGCCTCGTGGGCGTGCCGAAGGGGTACTTGTGCAGGAAGCCCGCCACCAGAGCCAGCACGACCGGCCCCAGCAGCAGCACGAGCACGCCCAGCCTCCGTCGCCGCACGAGCAGCGCCACCCCCACCACCACGCACAGCAGCGTGGCGGTGCTGGCGAAGTTCTCCCCGCCCACGGGGTAGGGCATGAGCTCGCCCGTGAAGACGTCCAGGAACCACCACGCCGCCGAGGCGAGCGAATCGGTGGGCGGGAAGGCCTTCTGCCAGTAGTCGGCCATCCAGTCGGCCGTCTCGGTGCTGGCGGGCACCAGGAAGCGGTACGTACCAAGGAACCCCGCCAGCAGGCACGCCCCGACGATCCCTGGCTGGAACAGGTGCGTAGGCCAGCCGTGGCGAACGCCGGCGAGCGCCATGAACGCCACCGCCCCGCCGCCCACGAACACCGACGGGAACGACACCCCGAAGCCGACCAGCGCCAGCGGGCACATCGCCAGCATCCACGCCCACGGCCGGCGGCTCTCGCGCCATCGCAGGGCCAGCAGCATCCAGAGCACCGTGACGAGCATGTCGATGGCGTAGGGCTTGACCTCGGCGCTGTAGCGGATGGGCCAGTACGAGACGCTGAAGACCGCGACGGCCAGCACGTACCCCCAGCCCTCGAGCAATCGACGGACAACCAGCGGAAACAGGGCGATGGCGCCCAGCGCGCCCACGAACGGGAAGGCCCGCAGCGACCACTCGTTAAAGCCGAGGGTCCGCGTCGCGAACTCCTCGACCATGAGGAACAGCGGCGGGGCCATCTGCCCGAAGTCGAGCTCGCCCAGCAGCCCCTCGTAGCCGCGGCGTGCGATGTTCACCGCCAGGGCCGCCTCGTCGGGAATGAGCGGAAAGCCCAGGACATACCGAAGCGTGCACGCCAGGCACCCGAGTGCAACAAAGACCCACGCAAGGCGCTCGTGCGTCACGCGGACGACGGCCGGAGCGTCCAATCCGACGCCCGGTGCTGCATCAGGGAAGTTCGGCGCGGCGTCGTCCAATCGGCACTCGTGTATGCAATGAATGGCGTGATCCGGTGAGGGCGAAAACCGGTGCAACCAGCGTAGGAACGACGCCCCGATCAGAAAACAGACGTCCACAGGAGATACGCCGTCCCCGCGGTTGCCAGCAGCGCCAGCAGGGTCGCCAGGCCATCCCGGGCCGAGATGGCCAGCCCGAACAAAAGGATGGCGCCCGCCGGGGCGGCCACGGCAAACGGGATGAACCCCAACGGGAACATGGAGATCGCCAGCAGGATCACCACGACGCTGATCACGCGTTGCATCACGTCCCCGGTGAGCCATTGCAGGCGGGGCTGGATCAGCACGTCCAGGCGGCGCATCCAGGGCCGAACGCGATCTCGCGCCCGATCCCACTTGTCCTTGGAGACCGATCGCCTGGTGAGCTTTGACGGCAGCCATGGGTGGTCGAGCCCCAGCAGATGCTGCCCGGCCACGAGCACGACGAAGATGGCGATGATCGCCGGAGCGCCGGGCACCGCCCCGAGCGGGCTGAGCCCGATCAGCCCCGGCATCGCCAGCAACGGACCAAACGCCCGGCTGCCGAACGCATCGAGCATGTCCTTGACCGCCAGCGAATCATCGCCCTTCACCTGGTCGTCCAGATCATCGATCAGATCGGCGAGTTTCTTGGGTTGGTCGGCCATGCGGTCAATCGTTGCCCGTCGCGATACGAGGATCACCCGATGACGTCGAGCAATCCGCGCAAACAAGAAGCCCCCGCGGAACGCGAGGGCTTTCGAAGCGAGGCGGACGGGACTCGAACCCGCAACCACCGGATCGACAGTCTCAATCCGGTCGTTCCGACACCCTCCGCGAAAGGTCAAAAACCGCCCTTCGACGCTCAAGATCGCGGTTTGACTCCCCCCAGTTGCGGTGCGGTTGAGGGGCAGTTTGGGGGTGGTTTAGACGCACTTTTAGACGCACTTTCTCAAGCACCAACGTCCACGACCGCGGAACTCGTCGCGCTGATCGCCTCTTGGCAACGCCTGCCCCAAGAGGTGAGAACCAGCATCCTCACACTCATTCGAAGTGCGGTCCGAGGATCCGAGGCCCAAGGCGACAACGCCGCCACGAACCAGTCGAGTGAGTCGGCGAGCGGTGACCGAGCACGCAGCTGCAATCGTCGCGGTTCCGATGGGGCGGGGCCACTTCACCAAACCGGCTGAGTCGCATTCACGACGGCCAAGCAACATGGTATTATAGCCATAACGTGTGTGCCGCTTGGCGGCACCGAGAATCGGCGGCGAGAGGCTCAGGCCTTCAACCTGCGAGCGAACAGGCGGCCCAACGATGCCCGACCAAGAGAACGTGCGATTGACGAAGGCGAAGCGTGTGCTGGTCACACCCGCAGAGGAAGCAGAACTCACGAAGCTGGTCGCCAACATCGCGGCCGAACTCGGGACACCGGTCAAGCTCAGCCACCTCCAGCGTGCCTCGCTTCGGCTGCTGCATCACGCGACGCCGCAAATCCTCGCGGTCGCAAGCGCGGCCGAGTTGCAGCGCCCGCCGAACGACAACCGCGACGCGCTCGCCGCGTTCGAGGAGTACCTCGCGCACATGCTCCTCGTCGCATACAAGCGGACACCGCACACGCTCTGAGCCTGCCGGGCCCGGAGTCCTCGACGCCCGTGAACGCCTCCCCGGCTCGCACTCGACTGCACGCGGTCGTCGCCACTCTTGGTCGCTGTGTTCAGCCCTTCGCCTGCCAGTTCGTCCAGCGACCCGTCCCGCCTGACGTCGCCGCGGTCTCCGATGGGTCTGAGCCTTCCCGCATGGGTCGCCTTTCTGGCCCGCATTCCCGCTCGATTGACTGCCCGCTCGTTGCTCGGTGTCAAGGACTACTCGCTACGCTGCGTTCCTCCTTTGACACCTCGCGTCCTCGCGGGCGTTGCATCGAGCCATTGGGAATGCAAACCAGAAAGGAGAACGACCCATGCAAAAGCAACGCCCCATTAAGGAGTACCGCCTCGGCAACATCAAGGCGGCCGTCTGGTCGCACGCGGACGAAGACCGCACGCGTACGACGCTCCGATTCACACGCCTCTACTACAAGGACGGCGTGTGGCACTCCAGCGGCATGTTCGACGTCCGCGACCTGCCGACGCTCGCGGAGCTCGCCAACGAGGTCCGACGCGAGCTTGCCCCCGTGAAGGTCTCCATCTCGGAGACCGCAAACTAGCACCCCGAGAGACGGCGTCCGCCGTCTCTCTTCATTTACTGACTAAGCGGTGTCGTGCCGGCCTTGCCGGCACTCCCCATTCCTCTCGGCTCGCCCGCACCGGATGCCCAGCCCGGCATCCGGGCGGCCTCGCATCGGCAAGCCCGTGCCAGGCCTCCGCTCGCCCCCCTCCCTACGGCCTGGCACTCGGCTTGCACCGCCGCCACGCCGCCACGCACCCGCCTCGCCGCCTCCCCGCCCGACGACTTCGCCGCCGACGTGGAACAGCGCCTTCGTCGCTCCGCTCCTCAGCAATGACACTGGGGCCGCGGCTCGGACTCCCGGCCCATTCGGACCGGGAGATCCTCGACCGGGGCCTGGTGCGAGCCCTTCGCGATTCCTCACCTTGAACGGTAAGGACATCGCTCGTCTCGCCCCCACCCCACCGAGCGATCGCCGTTCCCGCTAAAGCGGGAAGACGGCTCTCCGCTCATGGCTGTCGGTCTCGGGTCGGAAGCAAGGGCTGCCAGGCTGGACGCCATGGCATCCCTTGCATTTCCGACCCTCCCTGCCGTTCTCCGGGCGCTCGTCCGGCTGGGGCCGTCCTCGCTTCCGCGGGCCTGGGGGCCCGCTGGCGGGGAGGTCTCAGAGCGTCCGCAGACGGCACTCAAGACGGCACCTTGCTCCACTCAACGACGGTCCATCGCGATGGACCGTCTACCCCTCCTGAAGGCGAATGAACGGGCATTTCGATCGCCGTCTGCGGGGCTCTTCGACCCCGCCTTGTCGTTCATTCGCGCCTTCATTCTTGTACCGGTGTCGAATGCCAGATACCCTCCTCTCAGGAACATGCAGCTGCAAGACCGAGACCGACTGCTCCTCCGGTCGTTGTCGCTGGATGTCCGGCTGGCGACCCCGGACCAAGTTCGCCGAGGCTGGGGCTGGCCCGACGGCCCGTCCGGGCTCCGGAACTGTCGCTACAGGTTGAGAGCCCTTGTCGAGGCCGGCCTGCTCAGGGCCATCACCGTTCCCAGCACTCCGGTCCTTGCACTTGAGGGCCCGGTTTTCGCGTGGTCGCCGGGTGACCCCGCACCCAACTTCGACACCGTCGCCTACGCCTTGCAAACCCGATGGGGCGACGCCGACGAGCAACCCACCCGCGCCTACGCGGCGACCTTCAAGGCCGCGGCATCGTTCGGTGGCCGGGGCCGCAACCGATACACCAGGCTCGAGCAAGCCACCCACGACCTGCACGTAACCGAGCTCTACATACGGATCCGCCAAGAGGAGCCTGAGATCGCCAACCACTGGGTTGGCGAAGACCTCATCGCGCCAGAGTTGGAGCGATTCGAGAAGCTGGCGGACGCCGAGATACGCGATGGCGACCAGACCCTCCTCTATCTCGAATTCGGTGGTCGTTACGGAGCGCGCGAGGTCCGCAAGAAGCACGAGTTCTTCTCCGGCGAGCCGCTGCGGCCCGGTGGTCCCCGTCGCACTCCCGCACCCTACGAGATCTGGTAATGGCACAGTCACCTGGCGTCCGCATCACCGACCGCGACCTCGACATCATGGAGCATGTCTGTCGGCATCGCATCACCACCAGAGAAGCGGTCCAAGCCATGTTCCTCCCGGAACACGAGCTCAACGCGGCGACCAAGGTCCTGTCTCGCCTCGCGAAGGCCGACCTGCTCACGGGCGGCATGCTCCCGGACGGGCAGACGAAGTACTGGCGCCTGAGCAAACGCTATGTCCGGTCCAATGGGCTCCATCCATACAACGCCAAGCCGCTGACCTTCGGCCCCGCCGTCGAGCACTTCGGCGTCTTGGCGTTCTGCTGCCTTCAGGCCACGCCGCGTCACCTCTTCACCC
Organism: Phycisphaerales bacterium; assembly: GCA_040221175.1. Classification (NCBI taxonomy): domain Bacteria; kingdom Pseudomonadati; phylum Planctomycetota; class Phycisphaerae; order Phycisphaerales; species Phycisphaerales bacterium. The sequence continues at coordinate 408,907 of JAVJVK010000001.1, read as the reverse complement.
GCGATGAGTTCCGCGATCTGTTTCCCGACCACTATGACGAACACCTCCTTCGCTCCCACTACTACCTCGACGTGGATAGTCATGGGACCGAGCGACTCGGCCTGATCTTGGTCGATGCAGGCGGCCGCGATGAAGCCCGGCTTGTCCGGAGATTCCGTCAGGTGTACCGCCGCCGGCTTGCCCTTCCCGGGTTCCGGCAGCGGTTGCGAGACCCCAACCGACTCTTCATCATCGCTGTCGTCGTTCCCAACTCGGACAAGAAGGCGGCGGTGCAGCGTGCGATCGACCGGGCGGAGAGCCACGACGAGCAGTGGCCTGTCACGTTCCGCGTGAGCGTCGAACCCCGCTTGGAGCGGATGATGGTGCCTTATGCCGCCTAGTCGCCACCAGTTCTTCGGAAACTTTGCGCTGACCCGCGACGTGTACAACCACGAGCGGGTGGAGCGTGTGCACGCGCCGGAGCTGCTTGAAAGCGGTGTGAACCTTGGGCTGGGCATCGACTACCGATCTGAGGACAGCCCCGACTACCTCGTCCGCTCCCTGCTGACGACCAAGTTCCTCGCCGTTCCCTTCGTCGTCCTGGCCGTCACGTTCGCAGCTCGGCTGCTGAGCCCCTGGACAGCGTCATCCTTCGCGCTCGGGGTCTTTACGCTCATCTCCGTCGGCGTCGCCATGAAACGAGCGGCGTTCCCGACGGAACTCCGCGAACTCGGCCCGCAGCCGGTCGCACGGTTCTTGCTAACCGCCGCACTCGGCCCCCTGGCGTGGCTGCTCATCGTGTTCTCCACGCTTCTCGACACGCCACTGCTCGCGGCGGGCATGCCTTTCCTGGTCGCGGTCTGCGCTGCCGTCTACCTTGCGGACGCGGTGGCCAACCACTACCTCGCGTGGACAGCGGCCAGTCCGCGCGTCCCCGATGAGCGTCGGCAGCGATGGCTCTGGATATGGCGGACGCGATGGCAAAGCGGGTCAGACCCGACCGAGCTCGGCGGGCTCCGGCATCGATACCTCATTCGGCTTGGCTTCGTTGCGATTGCCTACTTCGCCGCGATCGCGGCGATGAGGCTCATCCCCATTGGTCTGTCCGGCCACGTCCTGAGCGGGACACTCGCCATCCTCACCTTCTGTGGCCTGCTTGCCCTCGCATCGCCAGACCCTCGACGCTGCAACCCACGCGCCGTTATGCGGGCAATCGCCAGTTACCTGACAGCGATCCCGTCTCGCGACCAGGCCCCGGGCGTCTTCCGCAGCCCGGCCGGGCCCGTTGGACGGAGGTTCAACACACTCTTCCTCGTGCTCGCCGTCTTGACGTTCTCTATCCCCGCCATGTCACTCTACTTCCCCATCGGGATCATGACGGCGGGACCGGGGCCGTGGAGCGAAGCGGCACAGAGGGTCGATTGGGTGGTATCGCTACCAGAACGTGTCCAGGACACGCCCGCGGACACGCGACCAAGCAGAGCCCGTGTTCGTGACTCGCTCAGCGATGCTCAGCTCGCGTACCTCAACGCACTGCCAAGCGAAACCGCTCGCAACGCGTATCTCGACGACTTCCGTGGCGGCGAACAAGATGCGCGTGACGCATACCTCGTTGCCAACTACGTTACGAGGACGCCCGAGACCTGGCTCGTGCTCGCCGTGGTCGGATTGACCACGCTCGAACCCGTGTTCATCTGGTCGCTGCTCGTGTCTTTCATCCTCTCGATCACCGTCCCATTGGCAGTACTGTTTCTCGTCGTCTACGCCGTTGCGGGCGAGCCAATCTGCACCTTTGAACAGACGTTTGAGGGCCCAAACGCGAGTCGGTCGCGGCCGAGTGATGAGCCCGAGTGGAGGGAATACGCGAGACGGCTTCAGTCTTCACCAAGCCCGATCGTCCGCGACCACCTTTGGCTCGGCACCAGCAAGTATGGCGACCACCCCATCCTGCTCCACCGGCAAGCTCTCGACGAACACGCGCATATCCTCGGCGACACCGGGTCCGGCAAGACATCGCGTGGTCTCGCGCCCCTCGTCTCGCAACTCATCGCCACAGCCCCAGCAACCGGCTCATATCCCGGTCACTCGGTCATTGTCATCGACCTCAAGGGAGAGCCATACTTCTTCAACAGCACCCGCGTCGATGCGAGAGCGGCGGGCGTTCCGTTCCGCTGGTTCACCTCGGTGACCGGGCAGCCGACGTACGTCTTCAATCCGTTCCTCCAAAGCCACGTCAAGGGACTCTCGACCCACCAGTTCGCTGAAGTGCTTCTCCAGAGCCTCGGCCTCGAGTACGGCGAGGCGTACGGGCCCTCCCATTACTCGCGTATGAATCGGCGCGTTCTGCAACGCGCGATGCAGGTGCACGCGAGCGGCGGCACTGGCGAACTTGAATCGTTCCGTGAACTTGAGCAAGTCTTGCAGACTGGGCAGACCGGGTTTACCGCGGACGAGAAACGCGACGCCACCGATGTGTTCGCGGTCATCGAGAGCCTCGCGAGAATCGATGCTATCAACGTCACGCAGAAGGACGTCGCCAAGGGCCGCGTCAGTCAGACCGCGGTGGACAACGCCATCGACATGACCGCGTTCCTGACCGACCCGCAGGTCGGATACTTCTATTTCTCGTCGACCCTGGAAACCTCAACCGTTCGCGAACTCGCGAAGCTCGCCCTCTTCTCCCTGCTCACTGCCGCCGATGCACTCGAACGGACCCGCGGGCCCGGACACCGTGTCTACGTGGTGATCGACGAGTTTCAGCAGATCATCGCGAGCAACCTCGAACTCGTCCTCCGGCAGGCCCGCAGCAAGAACATCTCATGCATCCTGTCGAATCAGTCCATCAGCGACCTCAAGAGCGGCGGTATAGACGTGACCGCCACCGTCCAAGCCAACACACGGGTGCGTCAGTACTTTGCGGCGAGCGACATTGGCCAGCAAGACCTCATTCAACGTTCAGGTGGCGAAGTCTTTCTCCATGAGGCGGAGGTTGGGTACGCCATCGAGGAACTGGACTTCGACCGCGGACCACTGAGCGAGGTGCCCCCTCAGACCGTGCTCGCCGGGCAGATCGGCTACGACGAGATCATCTCAATGACCGATGACCCGGACATGTGCGTGCTCCACGTCACCCGTGGAAGCGGCCTCACACAGTTCTCTGGCTATCCGATCCTCATGCGGACGGATTACCACGTGTCGAAGCGTCGCTTCGACCGCTGGAAAGCGAAGCCGTGGCCACGCAATCGGCCGGAAACGATCGTGGCACCCTCGCCGGACGATTTGGCGAAACGGGCCCGTTCGCCATTCATCGATGGAGACGATCCGGGGGTCTCGAACGAGCTCAAGTCCAATACTCGCATTGCGGAAGCTCTTGCAGAGCGCAAGCGTCAGCAGCAAAAACAGGCGACAACCAAGAAGACGACGAAGAAGAAGTCGGGCAAGAAGCGCAACAAGAAGAAGCCTTGACCGACAAGTGTTGGCTGTGGCACTGTCATGGTGCATCGCCCAACAAAAAAACCGGTCGATCACGAAGATCGACCGGCAAAAACCTCGGAGTAGAACCGAGTTTGTTTAGGACGCTTGAAGCATGTTCCAGGCCCACCACGCCCAGAGCATCAGCACGTACAACCAGAACCGGATCGGTCGCCACATACTCATCGGTGGTATGGGCGGGTAGTTCTTGGCACGTTTGTAATTCAAGCGCTGCAACAGGCTTTGTTGTCGCTTCATGGTCACCTCCTTTGTTGGTGGTTGGTCAACAAACAGGCTCGCAAGAGCCTGCTTCCTGACCTCCCGGGAGGGGGGCCATGCCGCCTTGTTCTTCTCACGTCTAGGCGGAAAAGACGGGATTCAAACCCCAGCCGACTGCGTCGATAGTGGTCGGGCGAAAGGGAGTGTCCAGGCCGGTGGGGCGGGACCTGTCAGACACTCCACAGCCAGAGCAATGTCGCAATCGATGCGGGGAACGCCTTGCGGCTGTCGTGCAGCCGCTTCGATCGCTGTTCACTTGCCAAAGAGCGTTACGAATCCATGCCCCAGATTTTACTCGATGCGAGAATCGCTCAGCCAACGCCACTCCGATCCACGCCAACGACCTCACAGGATGTTCGCGTTTCGGACGGCATAGCGGCCCCATTTCGCCGATACGGCGATAAACTCCACGCATGGGCGATGAATCCGTTGAACACGCAAGACCGCTCCGCGGGCTCGACTACCGACTCCTGATCGCTGGCGGGCTGGTCGTGGCCGTGGTGCTTCTGTTCGCACTCTCTCGGCCCTTTGGTGTGGGACGGGGAGACGCCGCAGGCGGCTCCATACCGGCCAGCGACATGGGCGGGTCGATGCCTTCGCCGGCGGACCGCGAGTCCGCCACGCTCGCCGCCGCCCATGCCGAGGCGCGCGCTCTGGCCGCGGAATCGATCGCCGAAGCGGAGGGGAAGATCAAGGGGCTTGAGTCGCTCGTTGCCGAGTTCGAGGGCGCAGTAGATGAATGGGCGATGCTCCGAGCCGAACTGTTGGAGAACGAAGACGGCAGAAAGATCGCGGCCGATGAATCGCTGACCCAGGACTTCCTTGCCCTGCACGATGCCCTGCGCCCATCAGATGTTCGTATCAGTGTCGAGCAACTGCGCAATCGGGTTGATGCCCTCGCACAGCCTCTCGACGAGATGCGGTCCGCGGCGTCGAGCGTGCATGCTCCAGATTCACTGATCGAGGCCGTCGACGAGTTGATGATGCTTGCCGACACCGGGCGAACTCGACTGACCGACCAACTCCGGGCGATGCGCTCGATCACACAGCGCGCCTCGGGACTCTCCCCGTCCGCCGGAACGCTTCAATCTGCGATGGACGAAGTCGGTGGCAGGCGAGCTCAGGAGCACGCGGACCGGATCGCCGAGATCAGGCACCGCGGTGAGCAGGAACGATTTGCCAATCTTCAGAAAGCAGAGGAAGCGCTGCAACGCCGGGCGGCGATCGCCTCTGACCCGATGGCCGCGAAGATCCTCGGATTCCTCACGTATAGGAACGACACATTTGAGTCCGTCTGTGGCCGTGCCTTCGATGACTATACGTTCTTCCGTGAATCTCTTGTTGAACCGCGCATTGCTGAGCGTACCGGGTACACGAAAAGAACTGACGCCTTCCACATCGACGAAGCCTACAAGGTATTCGACAACCAGGCCCAAGCCGCGTTCGGCATCTCTCTGCACAACCTCTTCTGTACATTCATGCTCAGCGCTGAGAACCAAGAGAAGTACACGACCTCGATCGAACGGATGCAGGCGATTGCTCAGGGGGATGTGCGAGCCACTCCAGCGGTGGCGCAGGACGCAGCTCGCTGGCTACAAGAAGGCAAGCCCCTGCCGGAGCCAATACTTCCGTGACCCACAGTTGCGGACCGCCATTCACCGTGATTGACAAGTTCGCGGGTAAGCCATTGTGACCAGGTGCACGGCGACGACGATTCGCAGCGCTGCCAAGGCATCACCGAGAACATCCGGAGGGCCCGAACATGTCTTTGACTCTAAGATAAGTGAGTCACGACATCTCATGCACCAATTGAGGATCCATCATGACAAAGAAGGTCAGCATCACAGATTGGGTCGGTGCTTCTTGCGCTGTCGTGGCCGTAATTGTTTCGTCGCTCAGCCTGTGGATGGCTTCCAGCGCAGAGCACAAGGCGCAATCCGCTCGCGAAGCGAGCATGCAGTTGCTCCAGCCAAGACTCGCCCCTGTCAGCGGGAGACTGTCCCGAGGAGTCCTTGACAAGGGAGGAGATAATGAAAGACATCGTTGGTCATTGGGATTCATCAACCTTGGCCAGACTTCGATCGAGAACTTGAGAGTTCAGACGTGGGCGCCGGCGAGTCCAGATGCTTCGAGCGACCAGTCATTGCCATGGGGGGAACGATTGAACCACATCAATGAACAGAGAACCCGAAGCAACCTAATCTACGGCGATACACGCACTTTTTTGTTCTTCGGGTCGGAGCATGACGCGGGATCCATTCGTGACGACTTCGGAAGGGCATTGCGAGAACTCGGACATGTCATCGTGAAGACCTCGTTTTACGACCCACTGGACAAGAACGAAGAGACCGTTAGCTGGGCGATCAACAGCGATGGCTATATATTCACAATGGAACAGTGGGAGGAAATGAAGTCTCCAGAGGCACCTTGATCAGGCTGTCTCGGACAAGAACCATACTTGGACGAATAGTGGATTCTGCAGGCACAAGGCCAGGAACACCCATCCCTGCGAACTCGTTTTCACCGGCAGAGCGTCTGCTCGCTGATCGCCATCGTTCAGGAGCTTTCACGCGAGGCCGTCCCGCCCTCAGCCTGCGGCAACGCGAACACGATCTGCTCCTCCGTGACCCTAGACCTATTCATTGTCCTGGTCTCCTCATAGTGGTCGGATTCTCTCAAGAACCCTTATTCTCTGAATAGACCGAGAAACGGATTTCACGCTCACAGCGATGGCAGCGCATCGACCAACCCAAGCGGCGTTCCCGAGGTGACCCCGGAGGTCACAACTAGGTGAAAAGCCATGGGGACTCTTGGGGATTGAGACGCACCGATTCGGCGCGCACAGTACGACGTTCAGTAGCTGACAAGTCCGCCCAGTGCACGGCTTGCAAGAGATAGTGGGATAACAACGCGTTGCGGGACGGAGTTCCGCGGTGACAACAGCGAGAAGAATCGGATCGCGGTGCCAGTAGGTTGAACGACCGTTTAGTTATCACGGGTCACGATCCTCATCGGGCTCGGCTGCGGACAACTCTTCGTGGCTTGCTCGTTCCACCGCTGTAAGAACCGAGACAGTGACTGGCGATGAGGTGCGCAGTCGTTGAGCAAGACGCTGAAGACCTCTGTAGCACCCCATTACGTAGTCTGCTCCCCACCGTGACCAAGGAATCATTCGCCCCGCGCTACATGTATTGAGTTCGATCGCACGATACCCGCCGCGCGTCCGCATATAGTCAACGCTCATGTATCCGACACCGCGGTCTATTAGCATTCGCGAGAGACGCTCTGCAGCCGCCTTCACGGTATCTGGACAATGCCACAAGAACGGCTCGCCCGTCGGATCGCGAAATGCGACGTCTTCAAGCGGTCGGGTGTTCAGGCCCCAAGACCCTACAGTCGATCCGCACAACAAATCGAGCTTGAACGTTCGCGAGTCTTCAGCAAGACGCTCCATTAAGACATCACCGTTGCCAACGGTCGACTGCCAGTCGTCTGTGAAATCGACAAGCGACACACCGCGGCGTCCGAAAGACCAATCGTACTTGAGGACGCAAAGGGATCTGTCGCCGTGGTTGCTGCTAGCCACATCCACGGCGCACTGCCAGCGAGCAGTCCGTACGCCCGATTCCGCAGCAGCCATGAGCCGTTCAGCCCTATTCATCGTCCTGCGGCCCAGGACAACGACTCCTTGTGCGATCGCCGCGAGTGGAACCGGGTCCATTGCGACAATTGCGTCGACAGTTGCAGATGTCGGCTCAGTCCAGATGACCAGATCGATTGCAGATCGCTTGCAAGCGGCTTGTATGCAGTCGTAGGTATCTGCCAGGTCGTGGGCAGACTGATCGACTACGGCGATTGTGACCCTATCTGCTTCCACAGTTACTCACAGTGCATCCAGTGACATGGCAAAACGTCGCACGAAGGCGTTGGTCGCCTCAAGTCGTGCTCGGTTATTCATATCGCCGATATCGATAACCGTCGGGTTCGTGTTGATCTCAAATACGACGAGCTTGTCGTCTTTAGTGGCATAGTCGATTCGGCCGTACTCGAGTCCACACGTTTGGAAGACAGAAGCGATTGCGCGACTGTGGGCATTGCCATTCACATACTCCAGTTCTTCCGCACTGAATCGCTGATCAGCATCCGCCCCCTTGTTCAGCCAGCATCGGCTAACGAACAAGTGTCTGGGTATGACCTCACCCGCCACATAGAACGCCCCATATTTTCGAAACCAACCATCGGAGCACCGAGTATCCTCAAACTCGACAACGGCAATATCGTCCTGAGCGAGCGCAAGAGACTCCAAGGCGTGCTGTACCTCGGCATACGATGTCAGCAAGCCGGACTGCGCGCCATCGTGTTCAAACATGCGACGAATGAACACCGGGTACCGCACCGCGTTGTCTGCAGCCAGATCCTCAAACTCGCGAGTCGATAGGGTACGGTGGGAGTTGACACCGGACGCAAACAGTGTTGCGGCCACCTCGTGCCTCCGGCCCGCTCGCCCTGCGGCATTGAGACTTCGCCGAGCGATGCCGGCGCCAACGCTCGCCTGGGCGGCCTCAAGTTCGCCAACCGCATCATCACGATATCGCTCTAGGTCACACCAGATTACGGTGCTCTGGCTTAGGTCAGTAATCTGCTTGGGAATCCCGGCTGCTACATGAACCGGCTGGTTAACACGATCGCCAAAATGCTCGACAAACAGCGAATGCGTGTAGGCGTGTGGGGGTGTGGTTATGAAAGTTATCATCTAGGTGTGTCCAAGCAGGATTGCGGCACAGATCGCATCAGATAGCGACGAGAACGAGGGTGTAAGTGCCAGGCGCTCTTTCCAGGCTTGTTGCACTTGACGGCGACGTGCGGCCATAGCCCGCCCACCCCTGTCGTCATACACGTAGGTCACGGTCGGGCAGTGCATCGAGCGGCGCCCTGCCAATTCGAGAACTGCCACGAAGAGAGCGAAGTCAGTAGCCGCACGAATCGGCCTGCCGGCGTAGGTGTAGACCCGCTCGTCAAGATGTTCGTAGAGGCCCAGTCGAAAGGCGCGGGTATGAGTGGCGACCCACTCGGCTTGGCGAAAAGTGCCATGAGCCTTGGTGCTGGCTGTGTAGTCGCGCGACCAAGTGCACGTCGTGCCGTCCCCGTCGCAGAATGTGCCGTGGCTCGCAAGCAGCTGATGTGAGTCCTGAAAGTCTCTGATGCTAACCAGGCTATCAGGGCCAGCGAGGTAGTCATCACCGTCTAGAAGCACGACGATGTCGCTGGAACATGCGCCTTGGAGTGCACTCGCGATCTCTAGGGCCCGCCATCGTGTAGTTGCTGGCCATTCGCGCCGATCAGCAGTGCTGACGACAAAGCGCCTGTCTGATTTTACCGCGCGACGAATCGCCTGCTCAGTCAGATCCGTGGAGGCATCGTCGCGGATGACGCATCGCCACGAAACGCCTTCTTGTTGCAGAATAGACTGAATGCAACGAGCGATAGCCCGTTCGGCATTACGAACCGCAACAACGATGGTGATGCGGGTCATTGCGGCCGGTCCGTGTGCATACGCGCCCGCCGTTTCGCATAGTAGCGTTCACGGTTGGCAGTAGTCAGTGACTGGTCGTTCCAATCGTCGGCAAGTGAGTGGTCCTGATGCATGTAGAGCAGGTCGTAGCAACGTGCCAAAGTCCTGCCGTCCTCGATGCACAGTCGTTCGAGTAAGTCTGCGTCTTCTGCTCCCCATCCCACAAACGCCTCGTCATACCCATTGACCGCAAGGAACAGGTCTCTCGGCATATGGACGCACACGCCGAAGCGCTCGCCATGTGCTAGGTACTTGAAGAGCGCGCTCTGGCTGTCTTCGGCGCACAGGGCGGACGCGTGCAGCCCAAGCGCGGTGGGGTCCAGCGAGTCGTCTGCGCTGGCGGAGAAATCGTCTGGCAACTGCAAGCGGTATCCTCCCGCCAGAATGTTCGGCGAAGTCGCTGCGATAGCGTAATGTCGTGCAAGGACGCCGTCTGTTGGCAGGAGATCTACATCAAACGGAACCACGAACGAACCTCGAGCTAGCGACGCCGCCTGGTTGCGTAGCCGTGCCAGTGCGAAGGGCCCAGTATGAGGGACGAACTTGTATTGCGCCCATGGCAGCTCTTCCACCCACTGGGCGGTCGGAGCGTGGCTGCCCTCTACTAGGACCAGCTCATGTGTTCCAGCGAGAATGCTCTCGTCGAGAGCCAAGCGACTAATCAAAGTGTGCAGATGGTCGGGACGATCCCGATAGGCCACGAGGAGCGATACAGCATGCGTCCTAGTGTGAGCTGACATTCACCCAACTCCGGATTCTAGCAACTCGTTCATAAACTCTGGGCAGATCTGGACGCGCGTGCAATGCGAAACGGGGGAAGCGTTAGTCGCCAGGGCGCCATGCAGCGCCCCACGCGCTAGCGCCGACAGCGATCTGAGCACATTGGCGTTGCGCTGCTTGCGGAGAAGGAGTGGATCGCCACGTTCCGTGTCAGCGTGGGTGATGTGTTGGCATCCTGCCGTTGAGGAGACGGAGTAGCCGAGCAACGAAGCGCGGAGCAGAAGATCCTGATCCTCGAACCCGTACCCGACCAGATCCTCTCGAAACCCGCCGACTGAGTAGAACACGTCTCGGCCAACCAGCACCAGACCAAAGCCTGGTCTCGTGTGGCCGACTGCCTGGGAGTGAAGCGAGACCTCGAACCCTTCGCAAGTCTGGGTCGCGGTGGCTACGAAAATCGTGCGGCAGCCTGCTGCGGCCTGTGTCTCAGTTACGTGCTCCACGAACACCAGATCGCAGCCAGCAGACGTTGCTGCGCTGTACAGCGAGGTAACGGCGTCAGACGCCCAGACGATGTCTGCGTCCGAGAAGAGCAGTTGCCTGCCACCGGCATGTGAAACTACAGCGTTGAGTAGCCGTGCCTTGTTGAAGGGCTGCTGGGGTATCACCTCATGCTTGACGCGTGGGTATCGAGACACGGCGTCGCGTATACACGCGAGTGTGCGAGCGCATTGAGTGCCGCCGTCAGCGATCAGAATCGCCGCATCTGGCGCTGCACGCGCTACGGATGCAACGGTTTCGCCAACAGTAGGGCGATCCATGACTGGAATGATGACTGTGAGCCCGGTCATCTGACAGCCTGTTCTTCGCAGAGGTCGGAGCCTACCGAGGCACGTGAGACAGGACCATGTGCATCTACGTGGTTGGTTATGACGAGAGGCAATCTGAGGCAGGCAGCACTCAGGCAGTTAGGCAACCATGGGATGGCCGAATAGGTGTTGTGCACGGTTAGTCGGCAACCCGGCGGAAGCGACTTCTTCGCATAGAGTCCACGGCGAGTGGGTGCCAGGTATTGGGCTTCAGCTTCTGTAGGCCCGGCGAAGCGGACCTGCGGAGCGTCGTAGGTGTGCCCCACAGCATCGCGAAAGACCTCGCTCCAGCGCGCAAACTGATCAGGATCCGAGTTGTATGGCGCGAAACCGAAGCGTGTCGGTGCGATGTGACGTTCAAGCGTCATCGCGCCGAGGCAACACGCGCGTCGAACGGTGCTGGCGATCGCCAAGTCGGGTTGATGAGTCGAGAAGCCGATTGTGGCGTGTGGGAAGTGCGAGCGAAGCGCCGAGATGTTCCCAAGGCGAAGCGCATCGATAGGCGTCGGATAGAGCGACACGCAGTGGTTGATGGTCAATGTGCGAGCCGACTCAGAAAGCAGTGCTACGGCGGCCTGTATATCGGTCCACCTCGCCCCTCCAGTCGATAACACGATATTGCTGCGTGTGGTAGCTAGGTGTGTCGCCAAGTGGTAATCGCAAAGGTCGGCGCTCGCAAGCTTGAGAATCGAAATGCCAAAGTTGACTGCCGCGTCGATAGCACTCTCATCAAAAACCGTGGCCGCAACAATCAGGCCATGGTCACGTGCACGCTTCGACAGATCGCCATAGACGTCCAGTGGGAGAGAGCGGCTGCGAATCTTGCGGACGTACCGCTGAGAATGGGCGGACTGCAATGTCCTGTGGAGGAGCACGTTGAGATCACGCAGCTGAAACTTGACTGCAACTGGAGTGCTTGTACGAGTGGACACCCCGGCAACCGCATCGATGAGACGCTCTGCTTCGCGTAAGCAGCCGAGGTGATTGTTCGCAATCTCAGCGACGATCACCCGCTCCAATGGGCCCCGAAGCGACGTCACGCACTTGTCTTTACGTAGAACCGACATTTCGCATTTGACCTCAGCCCGGCCGCCTCGCCATTCTCCACCAGAGTATCGCTATCTCGCGATGCAAAGGCCCGATCTGACCACGTGCGGGTGAGATGTGCGCGGCAGAAGCCGCAACGCCCGTTCGCCCACTGCTGCGGAAAACCAAACAACCTAGTAACACAGGATCTTGAGGCACTGTCACCCACGGCGCTCTCCGTCGGGCCCGTCTGACCTACAGGCGAGGCCATCATGCCGGTACATCTCTCGACGGGGCCGCGCGAACCGCCAAACCCGCACAAAAATGGCCGCATGGAGCGTTTGTGACACCGCCACCTCCGCGAATTGGATGGTAACGTAATGGGCGTCCCGCACCACCTTCGCCCCGATCTTGATCTGCTACTTGCGCAGCGTCGTCAGCGACCAGTGCTTCACCGCCGTCGGCAGCGCCAGCCGCTGCAGGCGCACCTGGTTGTCGTCCAAGAGGCAGAAGGGTAGCCGCGTCCATCTCACCGCCTTCTTGCCCTTCTTGATCCACTGCTCGGCCGTGCCCCGGGCCGCTTCGGAGCTGACCATCGCCGCGTGGAACTCGAGCTTGACCGTACGCGGTCGAAGTTCACGCGCAAGGCGTCCATGCCTTCTTCACCCATCGGGTGCTCCTTGATCCAACCGGCGATCGCGAGTCAAAGCCCGCAGTTATAGACCCAAACACGTGTATAGTGTACAGCCGTTAAGTTCCTTCTGGGAGATGCGGGCAAAGAGGACGCGAGTCCGCCCTCCCCTCATGGCCCGTCTGTGCGACCAGCTCAGACCCTCAGGGCACGGCGAACCGACGCGTCCCATCACCGTTGTGCGGATTCTGCTGCAAACGTGTCGGAAATGTTGCCAGTCGCTTGATAACCCGAGTCGCAACGTCTTCCACGCTTTCGAGACCACGCCGCTCCGTCTCGTCGGACCCTCGTAGCCAGCCAGCCGCTCGGTCCTCGTCTCCGCATGTGGGTCGGGTCCAGAGTCGCTTGTTCACGAGGTAGCGGAACAGCCCTATGGGCGACCGGCTCGCGCACCGAGCCGCGTATGCGGCACAAGACAGCACAGCGAGCCTCATCGCGTCGCTCGCCTGGATTCGCCCAGAAGCCGTCAGTCGCCGGTACACGGTGTCCGCGTGGGCAAAGCTCAACCGATCGCCATCCTGGCCCCTCTCGTGGTCGGTTCTGGTTCTTAAGAGACAGCGGAGCTGGTCCCGGTTCTTTGGGGGTGCCAGATCGCGTCGTTTCACCGCCGGGGGGCGTGCCATCTGGGATGTTGCGGCTGCGCCAGAGGACACCCGCATCACCGACCCGTGGCGGTTCAGCACGTTCTGGCTCACCGGTACCGACTCCAGCCAACCCCGTGACAGGAGCTCATGACGACCCCGGCGGATGGTCCGCAGGCTGACACCCAGCGACTCGGCAAGCAGGGCGGCTTTGGCGGTCCCGCCGGAGACCACCGAACCACCACGCCAGTACATGCAACGGAGGAGGTGCCCCACCGCGGACGCGATGCTCGCGCGTGACCCCGACCGCGCGAGTTCAGTCACCAACCTCCGCGGCACCGGCACACGACGTCGCAGGTTCTTCAGGTACGTCGATGAGGGCACGTCCTCGGCTTTGACGCGAGCCTCGAAGCGACGGAGTTGCCTTGCGGCTCGAACCGCCGACCGCTGGTCGCCCGCGATGCTCTTGAGATGCTCTCCGAGTTCGCTGTCCCCAAGACGACGGCGACGGAACCTGCTCTGGGCCCGCAGTTCCAGGGCGGCCAACCACAGGCGGAGGTCGCGAAGCTGCATCTCTCCGCTGACGTAGAGGCGCCACGCCACAAGCAGGTCTGCCGCTCGTACCGGCACGAATCCGCCCGGGATATGCGACGCAACAACCGCGTGGGCCGGGCGATAGCCGGACCGATTCCTGTTCATGTTCCCCCCATTGTCTCTCGCGGAATCGACGCGGGGGATTGACGGCTCGGCCGCACCTATGGCAGCCTGGCCTTGCATTGCCCACCACGCGCCGGGCGGGCAGCGATGCCCGCTCCGCGCAACCCATTCGACCATCCCAACATCGCGGAACAGCAACTCCCACGCTATCGATGCTTGTTCGCTTGCGCAAGGTGCAAAGCGCGTCGGCGTGCATGCGCGCTTGCCCGCACGCCCGCCTGCCCGCACGCCTGCGTCCGCTGGGAGTGCATTCTTCTCTTGCGTCGTGACGCTGACTGCGCTATCCGGAGTCGTGAACGCCGGCACGCACGCCGGCCACACAGAGGGGGATGCTTATGACCACGTACACAACACGACCGACCGTCATCGCGATCGGCAACCAGAAAGGCGGCGTTGGGAAGACGACGACGGCCATCAATCTTGCGGCCGCCCTGGGCGTCCGCGGCCAACGCGTTCTGATCATCGACCTCGACCCGGCCGCGGGGGCAACACGACACCTGGGCATCGATGGCGTCGAATACGAGGGGGCCCTCGAACTGCTGTGCGGGGACGCGGAACTCGAACCAACAGCGATCACCGATGGCATGCCGCCGGGCGTCGCCCTGATCCCGGCCCGCCACGACCTCAGCACGCTTCACAGGAGGATCGCGCGGTTCGCGGACCCCGCCAGCCTCCTCTGCCCGGTCGTCGAGCAGGCTCTCCGGTATGACTTCATCCTGCTCGACACCAGCCCGCACCCTGCCGACACGACCACGCTCGTTGCCTACGGCTCGGCCGAGTGGTTCCTGCTCACGGTGCTCCCGCATCACCTCTCGCTGTTGGGCCTGACAGAGGCATGTCGAGACATCTCCGAAGTACGCAAGCGTCGCAACCCCGGGCTCGAGATCCTCGGTGTCCTGCTCTGTTGCGTCGACGAACGAGCTACGCGGACCCGCAGCGAGATTACGCAGGCGATCGACGCCTCACTGCCCGGGCGACGATTCGTCACACGCATCTCCCAGGCAACAGCCGTGCATGAGTGCGCGATGATTGGCCGGCCGCTGCTCACGCATCCGGTGCACCGCCACCACAACGCCGCCCGCCAGTTCCTCCGACTCGCTGTCGAAGTCGAACGACGCGTCCATCATGGCGAGGCGTTCCGGGACTATTGCTGCGCGTTTGGGCGGAATGAACTCGCGGAGTATGACTTCGAGTCGTACCTCTCCGGGAGAGACATCCAGCCGTCTCCGCGTGTGGCGAGGGCGTCGTAATGGCGACCCGCCGAGCCTCCCAGCCGACGCGCAGCGCCATCGTGTCCCTCCTTGAAGCCGGAGACGCGGCGACAATGCCGTCTACGATCAGGACGGCACATCCGCGAACTGACCCCGAGTACCGAAAGCGTCAGGTCGTCCTCGATGAGCGAACCGACACAACGCTTCAGCAACTCACCGAGACGATGCGTCGGGTCACGGGCACCAGGCTGACGACGAGCCATGCCGTGCGCGCTCTGCTCCGCGCCGTGGAACCAAGCCTCCCGCTGCTCGCAACCAGGGCCGTTCCCGCCGAGGCGACGTTCCTGCCGAACAACGCGCCGCGATTCGCAGACCACCGAATCAGGTACGAGCAGGCGCTCACCCGACTGCTCTCGGAGGCGCTCCGATCCCTGGCGTAGCTCCGCGCCGGCGACGGCGAGGCTTGGACTGTGCAGCGTACGGATTCGCCGGGCTTGGCGAATCCACAGTACCGGAACCCCTCGGGCTCAGGTCGTCCGACAGGCCTGCGGCCGAAGGGTGACCGGCCGACTCGCCGCTGCCGTCGGGGCGGTTCTGGGCGAACCCCGACGGCGACGGCGAGCCGACAGAATCCGGCATGCGGTGATCCCCTCATAGAATGGAGGCATGGCCGATCACCAGACTCTGAAGACATGAGCGATGCCACTCACAGCATTGAGCAACCCCGACAGCGAGGGCTCTCCTCGTTGTCTGGTCGTGGGTTCGGTGATAACGCAGAGGCTGCCGCGGCGGTCGAACACCTCGCTGCAGACCAGTTGGAGCTGTACCGCCGTCAACCCAAGGAGCTGATTAGTCACGCCAACAGAGAGACAGCCGCGATTGAGGGATATCGGGGCCGGCAGCTCCTTGAGCTTCTTCAGAACGCCGACGATGCGTCGGCGGGATCGGATCCAGCGCGATTGATGGTTTGTATCCGGGACGACTCTATCGTCGTCGCCAACTCGGGCACGGCATTCTCGCTCGGTGGTCTTGAGTCATTGGTCATAAGTGATTGCAGTCCCAAGCAGCTCGACCGCAATAGGTACATCGGTTGCAAGGGACTCGGTTTCCGGTCCGTGCTCACCTGGTCCGAATGCCCGCTCATCTCTAGTGGTCACCTTGCCGTTGGTTTCGACCGCGCACAGGCCAACAGTGTCGTTGAGGCACTCGGAAAGGACTCGGAACGGATTGGCGCCCGACTCGCTGAATTTTCCGATGCCGAAGGACACCTCCCTGTCCCCATCATGCGGTTCCCGTACGTTCCAGCGAAGCGGGACCTCCAGTTGGCATTGGAGTATCGGGACCAGGGCTTCGACACCGTGGTTGTTCTCCGGATGCCCGAGGACGAGCGACGGGAGCAGGTATATGAGGACGTGCTCCGGCAACTCGACACGATCCCCACCGAGGCACTCCTGTTTTGCCGCTCGCTGAACGAGATCGAACTTCATGGCACAGAGGTTCGGCGCTGGGAGATTCTCCGGGAGGTCGTGGACGATCACACCACACGGCTCATCATTCAGAGTCCAGAGGGAGACTCCCTGTGGACCCTCTATCGTCGTGAAGGTCGTATTACCCCACCCGAGCAGAGCCGCACTCGCAAGCAACGGGACTTCGAAACCGCGATCGCGGTACCCGACGAGCCCACAGCTTCACCAGACCGATGTCTCTGCGTGTTCTTCCCCACACAAGATGCGTTGCCATTGCCGGTTGTGCTCCATGCCACGCTGGAGCTAAGCGACGACCGTAACCGAGTTCACAACACAGACGACAACCGGCACGTGCTCCAGTCCCTTGCAGCGCACCTCGCGGATGTTGTGACGGATGAGGCTGACAATGAGCACCCCAAGCGCGCTCTTCGGCTGCTCGACGGTCTTGACGACGCGGACCCGGAACTCCTGAGGCTCGGATTCGTGGACCAGGCGGTCTCCGCATTAAAGGATCGCTACATCTTCCCGCGGATTGACGGGAGCCTCGGGCCGGCTGAAGGTGCTCACCGCACTCCACACGATTCGTGGCATCCGCTCTTGAATCCCGAGCACTTCTCGTCCGTGCTCGATGTCAGGAGCGACGAACGACTCACCGGCGTTCTTGGTCTGTTCAACATTGGCTGGTTCGAACAGGATGCGCTCGTTCGCCGCCTCAGGACCCAGCTCGAAGAGATGGCCCCCGAAGCTGCGGGCCAACTCGTTGGCAAGTTGCTGGCGACCGAACGCCTAGGCAAGTTTCCACTCGGATCGTTCATCCTGACGTCGTCCGATTCGTTCCTGGAACCTGAGCAGCAGTGCTTCCTATCGCCAGGTGCCGAGACCTTCCCGGTGCCGGATTGGGCGCGTGATATCCAGTTCGTCCACACCGAGTTCCAGCGTGGACTTCAATCAAGCGCCACGGGGTCGAGCGTCCGGGCGTTGGCCGGACGGCTGGAGGCTCGTGGCGCGCGGGTCGACGAATACCGCCTCGACACAGTCGTTCGCGCCTTGGCTTCGCGCGCCCGACGAGCCGAGCAACCCACCAAGAGTCAGCGAACAGCCGAGCTCCTGCAGTGGCTCTTCAAGACCACGCGAGGTGAGCCAGGCCAGCTAACAGGAGTCACCGTTCCGGTGCTGACAGCGGGCGGTGACGTTTGCAGCCCCGAGGAGTGCTACCTCGGGCCTGACTACCCAGGCGGCGACCTTCTCCATCGAATCTACTCCCGCATCGACGGGGTGCAGTTTGTCGCCTCACCCGAGCAGCTTGGACTTAGCGAGGAGGATGCGAGTCGCACCGCTCGATTCCTCGTGTTGCTCGGTGTGAATGACAAGCCCAAGAGCGTTCCTCTGAACTACAAACAGAGCTCCAAACTTGCCCGAAGGGCGCTGGAGGAACTCGAGTATCCCACGATTGTCAGGGAGGAGGAATGCGAGGACGCGGCTGCGGCGCTCAGGTTGTGCAAGGACATTGGTATCGATGACTCCACACTTCCAGAACACTTCGAGGAGATACTGGAGGAGGCGGACCCGACCGCGCTCGTGGCTTTCCTGCTCTCGGAGGGCCAGTCCTATCTGGCAAGCGACACCGACGAGCACGGTTGTTTCGTCGCACGCAAAGCTCGGGAGCAGAAGCTGTGGGCCGATCAATCAGTTCGCGTCCCGAATCCCGTGATGCTCGCCCTGCGTTCAACCCCGTGGGTGCCGACCGAGGAGGGTAACCGCTGCACACCCGGCCAGATCATCCTCAGCGGAGCGGGCAGCCGCCTACTGCGAGGCCTCTACTTCCGTCACGCGATCCACGTGGAAGACCCAGCCATCCAGCGCAGTGGCGGGCGGAGGGCGGTCAACGGTCTGCTGACGCGCCTCGGAGCGATCTCTTCGCTCGAAGCCATCGACACAGACTCGCTCTACGAACTCCTCGAACGACTCCCGCACGATGACCCAGAGGGTAAGCACGCACCCGGTATCTACAGGACGCTCGTGGAGGCGAACGTTGGCACGGACGACAGTCTCGCGAAGCGGCGTTTCCAGCAGACCGGCCGTGTGTGGTCGCGGTTCCAAGGTGCTGTCGAGTACCTGCCGGTCTCGGATGTCCGCTACAACGCAAATGTCACTGTCCCCGGCGTCATCGAGCAGCACATCAAAATCGCTGAGCTGCCGAGGCGGAAGTCCACGAAGCTCGTACGCGACCTCTTTGGCATCGAGCCTCTCGCCGCGCGCGACATCCAGATCGAACTGGAACACGAGGGCACGGAGTATGCTCCATCCAGCGAAGACGCCAATCTCGCATTCCGGCGAGCGCTGCCGTTCATCTATGCCATACGACTCGGGAAGAAGATCGACGAGGACAACCGCGAACGCAATCTCCTGCATCAGGCTGAACTACGTCTGTGCACGTGCATCCGTGCCGAGGCCACACTCCCGAACGGTGAGACTCAGATGATCGAGCTCACCGGCCAGGGCGACAGACTGCTCTTGGACCGAACCCTTTACATCGTGGACGACTACGACCGCGAAGCGGCGTCCCTCGTCCGCTTCTGGCAGAGCGTCGCGAATCTCGTGGCGGAGCTGTTGGGGACCGATGTCGCGGCCGAGGTGGCGAATGTTCTCCGATGTAGAACAGCCGCCGAGATGGAGGACGTCGTCCGCGGCCTCGTCGACGAAGACGCCGATGCGAAACTACTCCAGGCCCGAGAGCGGTTTGAGACCGAGATCGAGGATGATGTCGCACCACCTCAACCGATGCCCGAGCCCCGCGACCCATCGCCACGCGACGACGATGATCCGTGCAATGACGACGCTGAAGACGAGCCGTCGGATGAGACCGACACCAATGGTGACGACAGCGGTGACGGACCTGACGATGATGTTGAATTCAAGCCAGTCGATGCGCCCAAACGCAAGCCGGGCGCTCGTCGGCGACTTGTGATCACCACGGGCGCCGGTGGCACGCGGACGAGACGTCGCGGACCACTCGCCACTGAGGATGTGACGTTCAGGGTAGTAGAGGAATACGAGAAGCTCGAGGGTAGGTTCCCCGTTCGAGTCAGCCACCTTCACGGCGCTGATGGATTCGGATGCGACATCATCGGCCTCACTTCCGCTTCGGCCTACGAGCGGGCTCGTGAGCACAGGGAGGTCAGCAGCTCTGACATCGCCAGGTTTATCGAGGTCAAGGGCCGCAGCAGCCGCAGTGGAGAAGTCGAGCTCACAGAGAATGAATTCACAAATGCCGAGACGGAATCAACGCGCTACTTCCTCTACCGCGTCTTCCGAGACCCCGAGAACACCGATCGCTTTGAGGTCGCAATCCTGGCCAACCCTGTGAACTCGAACGCTGTCCGGCAGGTCACCCGCTTCGATCTCTCCGCGGGCTCCGGAGCCGATTGGTTCGAGATGGTCACCGTTGAAGAACCGCATGATGACGCCGATGATGGGGAGTAAGCACTCACATTCGCGGAATCGTCCGAGAGACGTTGTGGTAGTGCTTGACATTCTCGACGATCTCTGTCGGTAATGGACCGAGGGCCACGCGGCCTGCTCATTGAACCAACTGACGCAGGGCAGAAGCGAGCACCGGCTCAAGCCGGGCGGCCTATCTCTGCGCGCCGCACGACGAGACCCGGTGGTGCGGGAAGGTTCAACAAGAGGTTCAACACGACAACAAGGAGTCGACCATGACGACGCTGACCGATGCGAGCAGCGAGCTGTTCGCGCGCAGTCCCGACGAGACATTCGAGAGCATGCAGGCGCTGTACGACGCCTGCCAGGAGTCCAAGTCCGAGTCCCAGGTGCAGTGGGTTCCGCCCGACGGCCTCGTTCCCGACGGCCACGACACGCGGCTGCGCCTCGGAGTCGGAGGGGTCCAGCACGAGTTGACAGCCTGGAGCTTTGGCCAGGTGTGCCGGCTGGCTGGCGTGTCCAAGGACACGATCAACCGGCTGTCACCTAGGACCGCTTCACACGCGCTCGCCGAGACACTCCCGAGGGGCGGCAAACCTCTCCAGGTGCTCTCGCGCGACCGCACGGTGCGGGCTGTCCACCCCGCCAGCTACACCCGGCTCCACGACATCGACTTGCTATCGATGGTCCGCGAGTTCGCGACGGACTTCGAGCCGCCGCAGAAGGGCATCGGCGGGGCGACCGGCCTCTACCGGGGCGAGCAGGACATGTTCATCTTCCTGATCGACCCTACCGGCTGGGTGGATATCGACGGCGAGGCGTTCGCGCCCGGCTTCTTTCTCTGGAACTCCGAGGTCGGGAAGCGCTCCGTCGGTATCAAGACATTCTGGTTCCAGGCCGTGTGCCAGAATCACATCGTCTGGGACGCCACGGAGGTCGTCGAGTACAGCCGCAAGCACACGGCGGGCGTCGAGGACGCGCTGCCCGAGATGCGGCGCCGTCTGCACGCACTCGTCGAGAAGCGGGACGCCCGCCGCGACGGATTCGTGGAGGTGATTCGCAAGGCGATGCGCAAGCGACTCGGCGAGGACCACGAGGATGCCCTCAAGGTGCTCGCCAAGCACGGCGTGACTCGCAAGCTGGCCAAGGACGCCCTCGGCATCGCCAAGGCGGAGGGACGGCTGACCATCTTCGCGGTGGTCGATGCGCTCACGCGACTCGCCGGACGAATGAAGAACGTCGGCGACCGGACTGACGTGGACGAGAAGGCGAGCTCGTTGCTCGCCCTCGCGTGCTGACTGATTCCAACAAACGAAGGAGGTGCCCATGAGCACGAACGGAAAGACCAAGCCGGTCCACGAGATCCGGCTCGGAGCGATCAAGGCCGCCATCTGGGCCAACGAGACTCAGAACGGCGTCCGCCACAACGTCACCCTTTCCCGTCTCTACAAGGACGAGGACGAGTGGAAATCATCCGACAGCTTCGGACGCGACGACCTGCCGGTCGTCGCCAAGGTTGCCGACATGGCCCACACCTGGATCCACCAGGAAGGCAAGAACGGCAAGCCGAACGGCTCCTGACCGAGCGGTTCACATCGAGGTCCAGCCGCACCACCGGGCCTCGACCACCTCCTCACCGCCTCACGAACTGACACCAACTGGTACAATCCGGGGATGCCCACCCCAAGCGTTCCCGAGCCCGCTGCCGACCCGCCACCCGACGTGATGACCGTCGAGCAGCTCGCGGCGTACCTCCAACTCGCTAAGTCGACCCTCTACAAGCTCGCCCAAGAGGGCAAGATCCCCGGCCAGAAGGTAGGGAAGCACTGGCGGTTCAGCAAGGCGGCCATCGATAACTGGCTCACAACATACAAAGAGCTTGATACCCAGCGTCCATCATCACACTAGCCCGTTTACGCACAATCACACGACGTAGCCTGTGCATTCCCCTCGACAGGAGCTGCTATTTGGCATCGAACTCAGCCACACTGCTCCCCGAAGAGGGCCAACTGGTTTCCGTACGCGAGCGTCGCTTCGTTGTTACTGATGTGGCGGGCGACGCGTTGGGTGACGGACCGGATCGCGTCGGGCAACACCTGGTCACGTTGAACTCTGTCGAGGACGATGGCCTCGGCGAGGAGCTTCAGGTGGTCTGGGAGCTCGAACCCGGCGCGCGCGTCCTAGAACGCTCAACTCTGCCCGCACCCACTGGCCTCGATGAGCCTGAGGCACTGGATGCGTTGCTCGACGCAGTCAGATGGGCAGCCGTATCGACAGCCGACCACCGCAATGTGCAATCACCGTTCCGCAGCGGAATCGA
Organism: Phycisphaerales bacterium; assembly: GCA_040221175.1. NCBI lineage: Bacteria > Pseudomonadati > Planctomycetota > Phycisphaerae > Phycisphaerales > Phycisphaerales bacterium. The sequence goes on along the minus strand of JAVJVK010000001.1, from coordinate 386,564 downwards.
GATCGACGACTATCAGCTCGACCCGGTTGTTCGATCGATCGACATGCCGCGGGCCAATCTGTTGATTGCGGACGACGTCGGCCTCGGAAAGACCATCGAAGCCGGTCTCATCATCCTCGAGATGATGCTTCGTCACCGAGCAAACCGGGTTCTGATCGTCTGCCCAGCCGGTCTTCAGCTCAAGTGGCAGGACGAGATGCACGAGAAGTTCGGACTCGACTTCCGCATCGTCGACTCCGAGCTCATGCGGCAACTCCGTCGCACGCGGGGCATTCACGCGAACCCATGGACGCACTTCCCTCGGCTCATCACGTCAATCGACTACCTGAAGCGTGATCGCCCCCTGCAGCTCTTTCGAGAGGCTCTCCCGCCACGCGGTGAATCTCCCTACCCGCGCCGGTTCGACCTCATGGTGCTAGATGAGGCTCAGAACTGTGCACCGTCAGGGCGCGGCAAGTACGCAACGGACTCACAGCGCACGACTGCAGTTCGAGAACTCGCGCCGCACTTCGAGCATCGGCTGTTCCTCTCTGCCACGCCCCACAATGGCTATCAGGAGAGCTTCACGGCGCTACTGGAGTTGCTCGACGACCAGCGATTCGCGCGAGGCACGCCTCCCGACGAAGCACAGCTGCGGCGGGTGATGGTGCGGCGGCTCAAGGACGACATCAAAAACCCCGATGGGTCGGACCGATTTCCACGCCGGGAGCTCGTTCCTCTAGAAGTCGACTACTCCAAGGCAGAGCGCGATGCTCACAGCCAACTTTCGGAGTACGCGTCTCGTCTGACCAAGTCATGCACAACTCCGAAGGACCGATTCGCTGCGGAGTTCGTGCTCAAGACGCTGAAGAAGCGGCTGTTCTCGAGCCCTCTGGCGTTCCTGAAGACCTTGGAGAAGCACAGGGCAACCATCGCCAAGCGCCAGCGTGCGGCCGCTGCGTCGGAGCGAGCATTGCAGTTACGAGTTGCTCGCACCAATGACGACTTCTCGACCGAGCTCGAGTTCGAGGAGGCGACCGACGATGCACTCACGTCGGCGGCTTCCCTCCTCGACGCATCTTCCGAGGACAAGAAGCTGCTCGACGGACTGCGGGACTGGGCAAAGCGGGCAAGCGTTCGCCCAGACTCCAAGTGCGACTTGCTGATCGAGTGGCTGACGGGACAGCTACGCCCAAACGGCGAGTGGAACGAAGAGCGCGTCCTTATCTTCACCGAGTACCGCGATACGCAGAACTGGCTCGTCGAGCGCCTGGCGACTGCCGGTCTCGCCGAAGAGGGACGCCTGGAGACGATCTACGGCGGAATGAAGGAGGACGAGCGAGAGCGGATCAAGGCTCACTTCCAACATGATCCCAAGGAAACGCCGGTCCGAATCCTCATCGCCACCGAGTGTGCCAGCGAGGGCATCGATCTCCAACGCCACTGCAACAAGCTCGTTCACATCGAGATCCCGTGGAATCCGAACCGTCTCGAACAGCGCAATGGCCGCATCGATCGTCGTGGCCAGAAGCGCACACCTCTCATTCACCACTTCGTTGGCTCCGGATACAAGGAGCGAGTGGCCAAGAACGCTGGCCGTCCTTCGAGTGAGCTGGAGGGAGACCTCGAGTTCTTGATGCGCGCTGCCGAGAAGGTCGAGACGATTCGCCAGGACCTTGGCAAGGTCGGCCCCGTCATCGCTGATCAGGTCGAGGAGGCCATGCTCGGCCAGCGTCGCAGCCTCGATACGGCAGCAGCGGAGAACGAGGCCAACGCAGTCCGCCGACAGCTCAAGTTCGAACGAAACGTCGCAGAGCGTGTGCAGCGGCTTCGAGAGCGACTGGCCGAGACCAGGGAGACGCTTCGTCTCGATCCTCTGCATGTCCAGAACGCGGTGTCAACGGCACTTGCTCTCGCTGACCTTCCACAGCTCGTGCCTGCGCCTCTTCCCGGCTCCGACGGAGCCGCTTTCAAGATGCCCACGCTAAGGGGGAGCTGGCAGCGATGCGCGGACGGTCTTGAAGATTCGGTCTCCCATCGAGTGCGCCCCATCACTTTCGACCACGATGTCGCGAATGGCCGCACCGATGTCGTGCTTGCACATCTCAATCATCGTCTCGTTCAGATGAGCCTCCGACTCCTCAGGGCCGAGATCTGGCAACCAGAGGACCGCAAGAAGCTGCATCGCATCACCGCACGGCCGGTCCCGGCTTCGGTTCTCACATCACCCGCGATCGTCGTGCATGGTCGGTTGATCGTTGTTGGAGCAAGCCATCAGCGTCTGCATGAGGAACTGCTGACCGCCGGCGGTACGACGAAGGACGGTCGCTGGGAGCGCTTCTCGCAATCCGCGATGGAAGATCTGCTCAGGGCTGCGAGCTCTGCAATGCCCGAGGGATTGCCGGCGGACTCGCTTCTGCGGCTGGTTCGTGAGTATGAAGACAGGGCCGTCTCTGCACTCGAAGCACGCATGCGCGATCGCGTTGGGTCGATCGAGCGGGAGCTCGAGCAGAGGCTCGATAGGGACCTCTCGGACATCGAGACGGTCATCAACGAGCTGGAGCAGGCCATCCGCTCGGGCTTCGAGGATATCGAACAGGGTCAGATGTTCCTGGAGGGCCTTGCTCCCGACGAGCAAGATCAACTAAATCGCAACCGAGATGCTCTCCAGCGCCGTTTGGCCGCACTGCCCGACGAGCTCGAGAAGGAACAGTCGGCAATCCGGAGCCGCTACAGCTCACCCCAACCTCGCCTCTTCCCACTCGCCGTGACCATCCTCATTCCGGAGGGCTGGCGTCATGGCTAGGAGACGACCCTCTGTCGCATCGGTCCACGCCGACTGGCTGCATCTGATCGAGACCTCGGGACCATTCCTGAGTCTTCCCGTGCTCGTCGATGCGCTCGGCCATGGTCTCGACGCGGTCGAGACTGATGCTAAACAGCGACTCCGAAATGCGTACGAAGAATGGTCGGTCGACCCGACTGGCGGGCACGCCGAGTGGCTCGGCATTGTCATCCGGGAGCTGCTTGAGCATGAGGATCGCTACGTCTCCTCATTCGCAGATTGGAAGGATGTTCCGAAGACGCTGCGACACCACGTCGACGAGCACGCGGAGATGCTCTGGCCACAGCTGGTCATCCATGAGTCCGGCGAGCTAGACGAGAGGACCTCGCGCCTGCTCGTGTGCATCCATCCGCGATCGCAGAAACTTGAGAAGGGAGTCGCGGGGTCGCGGTGGGCCGCCTCACCCCAATCCCGTATGGCCGAGCTGTGCCGAGCGACTGGCGTCCGACTCGGCCTAGTCACCAATGGAGAGCAGTGGTGCCTGGTCGATGCACCTCGGGATGAGACCGTTGGATACGCGACTTGGTATGCACAGCTGTGGCTCGACGAACCCAACACCTTCGCCGCGTTCCGCTCGCTGCTAGGACGCCACCGGTTCTTTGCGGTTGGTGAGGATGAGACCCTCGAATCTCTCCTGACGAGAAGCCGAGAGAACCAGCACGAAGTCACCGATCAGCTCGGGCTGCAGGTGCGCCGCGCCGTCGAGATGCTCGTCCGCACACTTGACCGGGCCGATCAGGACCTCGGCGGCGAACTCCTGAAAGAACTCGAGGTCGGCGAGATCTACGAGGCCGCGGTCACCGTCATGATGCGGCTCGTCTTCTTGTTCTCGGCCGAGGAGCGCGGCTTGCTCCTACTGGGCGACCCGGTCTTCGACGAGTACTACGCCGTCTCGACCTTGTGCGAGCAGCTCCGGGAAGTCGCCGAACAGCACGGCGAGGAGGTTCTTGAGCGGCGCCGGGACGCGTGGTGCCGTCTGCTTGCGGCATTTAGAGCCGTGCACTCTGGTGTACACCATGATCGGCTGCAAATCCCAGCATACGGCGGCGGACTGTTCGATCCCGACAGGTTCCCCTTCCTTGAAGGGCGTCCGAAGGGAACGACCTGGCAGGACTCGGATGCTGATCCACTGCCCGTTGACAACCGCACGGTACTCCACTGCCTGGAGTCTCTGCAGTACCTCCAGACGAAGATCGGGCAGCAGGTCGAGTCTCGGCGACTGTCCTTCCGAGCGCTCGACATCGAGCAGATCGGACACGTCTACGAGGGCCTGCTCGACCATACGGCGGTCCGAGCCAACGGACCGACTCTTGGCCTTTACGGCAAGGATGGTGACGAACCAGAGGTTGAACTCGAAGAACTCGAGTCTCTCGCCTCGCAGAGCCGAGCCAAGCTCGTCGAGCGCCTCGCGAAGCTAAAGATCAAGTCGAGCAAGAAGTCCGTCGAGAAACTCCTCGACTCCGAACTCGATGCAGTACGCGTTGACCAGATCCGTCGAGCCTGCGGGTCTGACGAGCTCTGGGGCCGCGTCGAGCCGTTTGCATCGCTGGTGCGCGACGATGACTTTGGCCAACCCATCATCATCCACGAAGGCCAGCTCTTCGCCACCCAGGGCCAAGATCGCTCCGACACCGGCACGCAGTACACACCGCGAAGCCTGACCGAGCCAGTTGTCGAGCACTCCCTTGAACCTCTCGTGTACATCGGCCCGGCCGAGGGCAAGCCCCGCGAGGAGTGGCAGCTCCTCACGCCCAAGGAGATCCTCGATCTCAAGGTCTGCGACATGGCCTGCGGCAGCGGCGCCTTCCTCGTGCAGGCCTGCCGATACCTTGGTGACCGACTCGTCGAATCCTGGGCCATCGCCGAGACAAAAGTCGCCGGCCCCAATCCCGGCAAGCTCACCTTCTCCACGATCCACTACGACGGGTCCAAGGGCTCCGGCGAACGCGACCTTGTGCCGAAGGACGAGGACGAACGCCTCCTGACCGCCCGCCGTCTCATCGCCCAGCGATGCATCTACGGCGTCGACATCAACCCCGTCGCCGCCGAGATGGCCAAGCTCTCCATCTGGCTCCTCACGCTCTCCAAGGACAAGCCGTTCTCCTTCCTCGACCACGCCATCCGCAGCGGCGACGCCCTCCTCGGCCTGCACGACATCCGCCAGCTCCAACGCTTCAGCCTCGACCCTGAGAGCGCGGTCCAGACCACGTTCTCCAACATGTCGATCACCGAGCTCATCGAGCAGGCCTCGGGCACGCGTCTGCAGATCGAGCAACTCGACTCCGACACCATCGGCCATGTGCAGGCCCAGGCACGCCTGCTCGGCGAGGCCGACGCACGTACCGAACGACTGCGGTTCGCCGCCGACATGCTCATCTCGGGGTACATCCAGCCGGCCTCGAACGCCGGTGAGCGGGAGGACCAGCTCCGCCACGCCACGGTCAAGGCCGGCCAGCTCACGCTTTCGGGCTCGTCGGAAGACATGCACGAGTATGCCCAGCGAGCACTGCTCGGCAAGCGCCCGTTCCATTGGTGCCTTGAGTTCCCAGAGATCCTGTCGCGCGGCGGATTCGACGCGGTCATCGGCAACCCGCCGTTCAAGGGCGGCCAGAAGCTCACCGGCATCTTCGGCACCGCGTACCGGGAGTACTTGGTCGACCACCTCGCCAACGGCCAACGCGGCAGCGCCGACCTCGTGGCCTACTTCTTCCTGCGGATGGCCTCGCTCCTCCGGACAGGCGGACACTTTGGCCTGATCGCCACCAACACGATCGCCCAGGGGGACACACGCGAGGTCGGGCTCGACCAGCTCGGGGCCGAGTTGCATCCCGACCGAATCCAGCTCATGCGGGGCGTGTCAAGCCGCCCGTGGCCCGGCGGGGCATCGCTCGAGGTGGCCCATGTGTATGGACGCAGCATACGAGCCACTGAGGAGATATGGCGAGGTCCGTACTTCATCGACGACAAGCCGGCCGAAGGGGTCACGTCGTTCCTCACGCCTCCCGGCCGCGTCGTTGGCAAGCCGTACCGCCTCAAGGCGAATGAGGGGAAGAGCTTCCAGGGCTCGATCGTGCTGGGCATGGGCTTCGTGATGACGCCGGAGGAAGCCCAACAGCTGATTGAGAAAGATCCGAAGAACGCCGAGGTCCTGATGCCCTATCTGAATGGTCAGGACCTAAATAGCCGCCCGGATCAATCGCCCAGCCGGTGGGTGATCAACTTTCGCGATTGGCCGCTTAAGCGCGAGGTGTTGATGCTGCCGGGGGGCGGGAAGGCGTCATGGGTCCTCGCCGATGACAAGCAACGCAAAGCGTGGCTGCGGACAGGGATCGTGCCGCAGGACTACACCGACCCTGTCGCGGCGGACTTTCCGGAATGCTTGCGCGTCGTCGAGGAGACAGTGAAGCCCGAGCGGGAGAATAACAATCGCGACGTCTACCGCGAGCGATGGTGGCAATATGCAGAGAAGCGGCCCGACCTGTATGCGACCATCGCTGACATGGCACGCGTGTTGATGTGCTCACAAACGGGCCGCAGATGGTCGCCGGCGTGGGTGCCGCTCGGCATCGTTTACTCACACACTTCCGTGCTGTTTGCCGACTCTACTTGGGAGTTCTTCGGCGCGATGCAGGCGGTCACGCACGAAGAATGGCGCCTGGAGTACGGCCCAAGTCTCCGCATGGACGCTCGGTACACACCGTCGGACTGCTTCGAGACGTTCCCTTTTCCGAAGCTCACACCAGACGTTGCCGTACGCGGCGAGGCGTTGTACCTCGGGCGTCAAGCGTACATGACCACGCAAAACATCGGCCTCACATCGTTGGCAAACCTCTTGCACAATAAGTCCGTAGAGGAAGTTGCGTCGCTCCGCGAGGCCTACGCCGCCCTCGATGTCGCTGTGGTCGCGGCGTATGGATGGGGCGATTTAATCGACAAGTTGCGCCACGGCTTCTACCCCACGGAGCAGGGCGAACGCTTCACCATCCACCCCGATGCCCGTGCCGAGATTCTTGCCCGCCTCCTTGCCCTCAACCACCAGCGATACAAGGAGGAAGTTGAGGCCGGCCTGCACGACAAGAAGTCCAACTCGAAAGCCAAGAAGAAATCAGCCAAGCGAACGAGCAAGAAAGACAAGGTCGCAGGCGAATCCGGGCTGTTCAAGGGCTCTGCGACATGAACCAAGAGCAGCCGGTCCGAATGCCACGAGTCTCGATGCGCGAGGTCGTCACATCGCTGGATGGGGCCCTCCCCGCTCAGGTCGGCCCGGTCGACGGTGAGCTCATCCAGACTCTCCGCTCGCACGGCTTCGACGGCGCTCCGGTTCTGGACGCCGAGGAGAAGCTCATCGGCTTCGTCCCGACTCCGCTGCTCGCAGAGCTCGCGGCTAACGGCCAACACCTCGCCGCCTCGACCCCCGGCCTCTGGACCAAGGTGCTCGGCGCCGAGCCGACAGTCGATGAACTCCTCCGCTTCACACTCGACCAACCCGCCGGCATCGTGCGGGACGAGAATGGACGTGCCCTTGGCTTCTTCACTCTCTCCGATCTGAACCGGCATCCGGTACGAGCGGCGCTTTACCCCCTGTTCGCCGAGCTCGAGGCCGAGCTTGCCATCCTAGTCGGTTCCTCCTTCAAGGATCCGTGGGAGTGGCTTGAGCTCGTGCCGAAGGATCGCCGCGCGGCGCTCGTCGGTTACTGGAAGATATCCGAGCGCGACGACGTCGACATTGGCCCGATCGCCGGCGCCATGCTCAGCGAACTTGGCGGCGTCGTTGCCAAGCACGAGCCACTCCGGTCGAAACTCAGCTTCGAGAGCAGAAGGCAATGGGAGGAGACCTTCAATGGCCTCAACGAGCAGCGTCACAGCATCATGCATCCAGTCCGCCCGCTGGTTTCGAATCTGGACGATCTGGCAAAGCTCGTCGAACGCCTTGACAAGTTGCTGGACCTCATAGGCCGTGTGACCTCAGCGACTAGGCAGCCGGAGGCCGCATCATGACAGCCACCCGGATTGCCCTAAGCGCTCGACCAACTACAGCAACCGCCCACTCACGAGCGCAGACGGCATCGCAGCCCCTCGACCGTGAGCGGATCGTCACCCATTCTCCTGTGCAGCATGCGGTGGCAATTCGCGCAGACCATTCTCAAGTCTTCGACTCGGGTCACGCCTTCCTCCCTGCGTGCTCCGAGAGGCTCTTCGTGGTGGGCTTCGATGTATCCGGCCCCCAAGTTCCCATAGACCGCTTCGAAGTCAAAGCCGCACGATTCGCAATACAACCGGCCGTTCTGGCTGACGAACGCATCCTTGGCAAGTCTGACGAGCGTTTGGTTGCGCTCCCTCTGCAGGTGAATGCGAAGCAAGAGCCTTCCTTCGCTGAACCCAGTGCCTTCGTCGGCGTCTGTCCGGTCCCCGCCATCCGGGGACTCTGCCACACCCCATTCGAGGATTGCAGCCATATCGGCGGCTGGCATCGGACGCGACGCAATCAGCTCAATTCTCTTCGTTGCGTTGCCGTGCCCAGCCGTTGCCGAAGTCGTGTGGGAAGCAGCAACAGCTCTACGAATCGCGTATCGCAGATCCGTCAGTTGCGGAACCGAGATCAATGGCAGCGGGAGTTGGTATTTCGGAAGCTGCACGCGCCGCTGGCTCGCAGGAAGGTGGGCAACGGTCTTGCTCGCAAGCCGCACGTTGAGCAGTGCCGCACCACACCCAGCCAGTCGCTCAAGGAGAATCTGGACCAGGCTCTCATAGTCCGGGTTGGTCTGATTGCCTGCCGATTCAGATCCTCCACGAGCGTGTACGGTGATGCGCACAGTGTCCGCCTCGAACGCCAGGTCGAAGTCCGCTCGAAGCTCGCCATCACTGCCCAGGTGTTTCGCTCTCATTCGTCGTCCACCGCACTCGACCTTCATTCCAGAACCGTTCCTGTCGTAGCATACGCGACACTCGCTTGACCGCGGAGGTAGGCCATGCCACCAGACCAGCTCTTTGAGATCAGTGACGTCGATCGGTCGGCGGCCGAAGCGGAGATCCGCACTAAGCAGCACGAGGTTCGGTACGACCTTCGGGACTTCACGATCGACTACATCGTTCAAGAGTTCCAGAATGGGCTCTTCTACGTGCCGCCCTATCAGCGTGAGTTCATCTGGAATGAGCCGCACAAGCGCCGCTTCATCGAGTCCGTGATTCTCGGCTTGCCGATTCCCATGATGTTCGTTGCCGACATGGAGGACGGCCGGCTAGAGATCGTCGATGGCGCCCAGCGCATACAGAGCCTCGAGCAGTTCGTGAACAACGACCTGGTCCTTGATGGACTGTTGCGATTGCCATCGCTGAATGGATTCCGACACGGTGACCTACCGAAGGCTCAGCAGCGGAAGTTCGGCACGAAGGCCATGAGGCTCGTCGTTCTCGATGATTCGACGACCCCGGAGCTCCGGCAGGAGATCTTTGATCGCGTCAACACGAGTGGCGTAAAGGCCAAGGCGAGCGAGATCAGACGAGGCACATTCACCGGACCCTTCATGGACTTCATCCGCGACCGTGCTCAAGACGAGCGCTTTGCCCGCCTCTGTCCGATCAGCGACCGCATGCGGCAACGCCGAGAAGACGAGGAGCTCGTCCTTCGGTTCTTCGCATACTCAGACCGATACAAGAAGTTCCAGCATGACGTCGATAAGTTCCTAGACAAGTTTGCAAAGGACCATCGCGATGACTTCGAACAGGACCGAATGCGCTCGGAGTTCGACGCCACGATGGCCTTTGTCGAGAAGCACTTCCCCCATGGCTTCGCAAAGGGAGACACTTCTCGAGCCACGCCTCGTGTGCGCTTCGAGGCACTCGCGGTCGGTACGAACCTAGCCCTTCGCGATCAACCGGGCCTTGAGCCGCGTTCCGTTCAGAGCTGGCTGGACTCGGAGGAGTTCCGCACACACACAACGACCCACGCCAGCAACTCTGGCCCTCGTCTTCGAGGCCGAATCGAGTTCGTCCGTGATCGTCTGCTCGGATCAGGAGATTGACGAGATGCAGGCTGTGGTAGCCGACTTTGAGCAGAGGGTCACGGAGGTATCCGAGTACCTCAGAATGCTGAAGGCGCTGGATCGTCCAGACGCTGTGATTCGCTCACAAAGCAAGGCAAGCTACAAGGCAACGCCGGTCGAAGACGATTGGCGGACTGTCTCGAAGGCTACGGTCTACCTGTTGATCTACAACCTGGTAGAGGCTGCGATTCGTTCCGCCTTTGGCGAGCTCTACGAGACCATCGCCAGGGAGGGGCGGTCGTTGCAGTCGGTGAGCACCGAGATACGAGACACATGGATCGTCAGCGAGCATAGAAAGCTAACGCGAGAAACTGCGTCGCCCGAGAAGTACCGGGAATCTGCAGCACGCATGGTCCTCGCGGCGCTTGACCAAACAGTCGTTCGTCTTGAAGCGTCGCGTTTGCCGGTGTCTGGCAATCTCGACGCGGACAATATCAGACAAGTATGCCGCAACCACGGTGTCGGCGTAGGGGTGCACCGAGCGGCCCGGGGCGGCATTGACTTGGAGATCGTCAAGCGGCAGAGAAACGCGCTCGCACACGGGAACAGGTCATTCTCTGAGGTCGGCCGCGAGGTTACCGTGGACGATCTCGTGCGAACCGCGCGTCAGGCAGAGATCTTCGTCCGTGGAATCCTGAAGAATGTGGAGAAGCACATAGCCGGCAACGGTTACGCGAGGGCTGGTGCACCCTAACACTGATCGATGGACCGAACTGATATGATTGACTCAGCAACTCCAGATACCGTTCCGACCCCTCCGGAGATTCGTGCAGAACTCCACGATCTGATTCAGGCGGAGTTGCTCGGTCCGAAGGACGGCAACCATGAAGAGCTCGATGAGTCACGAGTCATCGATCGGTACCTCGTTGGCATGCTTGCTCCGCGGAAGCACGTTGTAGGACAGGAGAGAGACGAGAGCTTCGAGGAGTCAGGAGCCCCAACTACGTCGGACGATGGCAGCGCAGATCCGGTCCCCAACCGAGGTGACTCCCTCCTTCCCTCGTCGATTGGCCTCACGTTCGTGGTTGACGAGAGCGTCGAGCAGCTCGAGGTCCATGCCTCATGGGGCAAGTACGACAGAGTCGAGAGCGAGACGATCGTTAAGGACGACGGTTCGCCAAAGCGAGTTTGGAGGCGCGAGCCCAAGGGCGGTCTCGTGACGATCGATGTCACGCCTGGTCCCGTCGGCCCCACCGTTGCAGATGCGTCGGAGCCGGATGTCATCGTCAGGGGACTCGTCCGGGAGGGTAGTGGCGAGCGCACCGTCACGCTGTTCCTCGTGAATCGTCAGGAGGTCGAGAAGGAGACACAGCTCAAGGATCGATTCTGGCTGTTCCAGGTCGACTTGAGAGTGACTGCGCCAGATGGCACATCAGCATTCCGACGTCGAACTCGACACCGCGGCCCAGGCGATCCTGACGACGACTTGCGTCGCGAGGAACGCGAGCTAGAGATGCTCTTTCGGCATGAGCAAGAGTTTGCTGTCGGCCATGGGATTGCAGTTGACTGGACAGTCGACGACAACGACCCGAGTCGCGCCCTGGACGTTCGGACAGTGGCGATTCCATCGTACGAAGTGCGTCAACAGACGCCCCCCACACCAGAAGACCCTGGGCACGAAGGGCTCGCGACGCTCGAGCTTCGCATGGACACGCTCGCGAAGTCGGATGCCAACCAGCTTCTCGGCTTGTTGACACCTCTCGTTGATGCATATGACCAGTGGATAGCTCGTCTACAAGCACAGATCGCGGATCCATCAGAAGGGCTGCAGGAGTATCAGGATGTCGCCACCAGAGCAGTTCAGCACTGCCAGGCGACAAGCGCGAGGATCCGCCGTGGCATCGACTTGCTCCGTGACGATGCGCAGGCCGCCGATGCCTTCAGATTCGCCAACGAAGCCATGTGGCAGCAGCGGGTTCATTCGATCTACTCGCTTGGGCGGCGCCGCAACCCTGATGACTGTGCGACGCTCGAACAGATCGATGCCGATCCGCGGAACAAGAGTTGGCGTCCATTTCAGCTCGCCTTCATCCTCCTGAATCTGGAGAGTCTTTCGGATCTCCACCACCCCGATCGGAGCCATCCGACCGATGCCATCGCCGACTTGCTCTGGTTCCCGACGGGTGGCGGCAAGACCGAGGCATACCTTGGGCTCGCGGCCTACGCCATGGGGCTCCGGCGACTGCAAGGCACGATCGAGGGACGGGCGGGGCACGCGGGTGTCACCGTCTTGATGCGGTACACACTCCGACTGCTCACGCTTCAGCAGTTCCAGAGAGCTACGGCGTTGCTCTGCGCGATGGAGATGATCCGCCGCCGGACAGTCGAAGAAGGAGATACCCGCTGGGGGACTGCCGATCAACCGTTCTCGATCGGCCTATGGGTCGGGGCCAAATCGACGCCAAACTGGACGAAGGACAGCAAGTCCGTCGTTGACGCCCTTCGACAGGGCGACCGTTTCTCAGTGGCCGGCAAGGGCTCGCCTCGTCAGCTCACGAACTGCCCATGGTGCGGGACGGAGCTACGACCACGAAACCTCGAGGTCGAGACCGTCGCTGGCGGACGAGGCAGTACGTTCACGTTCTGCGATGATCCCGATTGCTCATTCGCCAAGCGACATGCGCCCGAAGGACTTCCCGTTCTCGTCGTCGATGAGGAGATCTATCGTCGTCTGCCATCGCTCCTCATTGCGACAGTCGACAAGTTCGCTCAGATGCCCTGGAACGGACTGACCGAGATGCTCTTCGGGCGCGTGGACAAGTTCTGTCCGCGTCACGGGTACCGATCGCCGGATACCGATGACAAGGACCGGCACAATCGTCGAGGCCCGCTTCCCGCAACGAACTCCGTTCCACACGCCGAGCTTCGCCCACCGGATCTCATCATCCAAGACGAACTGCACCTCATCAGCGGTCCTCTCGGCAGCATGGTGGGCCTCTACGAGACGGCAATCGACGAACTCTGCTCATGGGAGGTCGATGGTCAGCGAGTGCGCCCCAAAGTCGTGGCCTCTACGGCAACGGTCCGCAATGCAAAACAGCAGGTTCACGAGCTGTTCTGTCGCCGGCTCAGTGTCTTTCCTCCACCGGGTATCGACGCCTCAGGGAACTTCTTCTCGAAGCGTCGAGAGGTGTCAGAGCTGCCGGGACGACAGTACATCGGTATCTGTGCGCCCGGACGCAGCCTCAAGGCCTCCTTGATCCGCACGTTCGTTGCCTTCCTCTCGGCTGGTGCTCACCTCTACGAGAAGTACGACACGGATGCAGATGCATGGCTTACGGCCGTGGGGTACTTCAATTCCCTCCGTGAGCTCGGTGGCATGCGTCGGATGATCGACGAGGATGTGCGGAATCGACTCCGCCACATGGATCGTCGCGGGCTGTCGCGGCGCATACTCCACAAGATCGAAGAGCTCACCTCACGCAAGCACTCCGCCGACATACCGTTCATCCTCGATCGACTCGAGACGAAGTTCTCTCAAGAGCGAGATCGTCTTCGTGAGAAGAACGCTAAGGAGGGGCTCGAGCCGATTCCGCGTCCGATTGACGTCATGCTGGCGACCAGCATGATCTCCGTCGGTGTAGACATCGACCGATTGGGTCTGATGGTGGTCGGCGGCCAACCGAAGGCGACATCGGAGTACATCCAAGCTACGAGCCGTGTTGGCCGCAGACATCCCGGTCTCGTCTGTACCGTATACAACTGGGCCCGTCCTCGCGACTTGTCGCACTATGAGCGATTTCGGCACTACCACGCCACGTTCTACCAGCACGTCGAGGCACTCTCGGTCACCCCGTTTGCTGCGCGAGCCATCGACCGCGGCCTAGCGGCATTGCTTGTCACTCTCGTCCGACATGGCGAGCAACAGCTCAATCCGAACCTGGCCGCACGCGAGGTTGATGGGCTGCCTGGCTTTGCCGAGACGGCGATCCAGGCGATCCGCAGGAGGGTCGAGAACATCGAAGATGCAGCCCTCGCCGAAGTGGTGAAGGCACGCCTTGGCAATCTGGCTCACGAATGGGCGAGCCAGGCCAGCAACACGCCAACGCTCGTGTACCGACGGCGTGGCCGAGACGACGTCTCGGTTCCACTGCTCCGAGCGCCGGAAGAACAGGATTGGCAGCCGTTCACCTGCTTGAACTCGTTGCGTGATGTCGAACCGAGCTCTCGTTTGATCCTCATCGAGGATGCCACTCGCCCACACGGTTGAAGGAGACTTCCATGAGACAGCCAGTTGGAGATCTCCGACGTAGCCAGGCCGTGCATACCTTCGGGATCGGCAGTTCCGTCGATCTTCCACACTTCACGGCGACGGTGCTTGGGCTCGAGGACTGGGCTCAGCCCGATTGGGATCCGACGAGTCCAGCTAATGCAATCGACGAGGAACGATTGCTCGCCCTCGTTCGCACGTTCGTCGGGCCGCAGCTGAAGCAGCTGACCGGACCTCCGGTTACCAGCGATGACTCAGGAGACGATCTGCAGCCACACGGGATCCCAGTGCGGACGTTCCCGCACTGGGCTCGCTGCCCCCGATGCGAACTCCTGGCGCCTCTCGACTTCGGCGTGTTCAAGCTGCGATCGAACCCCCGACGACCGGATGAGACTCACTACGTGCATGAGAACTGCTCCAAGGCGTCGGGCACATCGCCGCCGGTCAATCCCGTCCGATTCGTGTTCGCGTGCCGCAACGGACACATCTCCGACTTTCCCTGGAAACGCTACATCCAGACATCGTCTCAGGGTTGCGGCGGACGAAGCTCTCCCTGTGGGCCATATCGCCTGCAGGAGCGAGGCGTTTCGAGCGAGGTGGCCGACCTCTGGCTTCGCTGTGACCAATGCAATGCGTCCCGGCCGATGACCCAGGCCTTTGGTGAAGAAGGCCCAGTCAATCTCGGTGACTGCCCCCGGCAGCATCCGCATCTTGGGCGTGTTGCTGCAGACGACACCTGCGACAATGGAGAACCGCGTGCGATGCTCCTTGGAGCATCGAACCAGTGGTTTCCGATGATCGTGTCGGCCTTGTCGATCCCGTCGTCCACGGGTCGTTTGTCCACCCTGATCGACGCCCACTGGTCAATGCTGCAAAACATCCACAATGAGTCCGAGCTTGCAGTCCTTCGCAGAGTCGGACAGCTGCAAGCCTTCTCGCAATTCTCCGATGCCGACATATGGAACGCGGTGGAATCGAAACGAAGCGGCGCTGGCGGCGTACAGCCACAGAGCACTCACGAACTCAAGCGAGAAGAGTGGAATCTGCTCACTGATCCGGATAACGCTCCGCGCACGGGCGACTTCGAGCTCAAACGCCGCACCGTTCCAACCGCCTTCTCCACCTGGATCGAAGAAATCGTGGCGGTCGAACGTCTTCGAGTCGTCAAAGCCCTCACGGGGTTTACGCGAATCGACTCGCCGGGGGACTACGCAGACTTGTCTGAGATTCCCGACGTCCAACGAGTTCGCCTCGGCAGGAACCCGCCCGATTGGATACCTGCCTTCGAAGTGCGCGGCGAGGGCATCTTCATCCGGCTCAAGGAGTCGGCACTTGCGAAGTGGCGCCAGGATCCGACCGTCACCGCTCGCGAGTCGGCACTCCGTGCCAGCCACATCGCATTCCGATCGACTCGCGGAATCGACCCCGCTGATGACGGATTCGATGTCGCTCGATACTCACTCGTCCATTCCCTGTCACACACCCTCATTCGCCAGTTCGCGATCGAGTGTGGATACTCTGCAGCGAGCATTCAGGAGCGCATCTATGCCTCGCCTGCCATCGGTGAGCACGAACCGATGTGCGGTGTCCTTCTGATGACTGCCGCAGCAGATAGCGAGGGAACCCTCGGAGGACTTGTGAACCTCTCCCGCCCAGAGCTATTCGTTCGGCACCTGTCGCAAGCTCTGGAGAGAGCGCGACTGTGCTCGTCCGATCCGCTGTGCTCCGAACACGAACCGGATCGAGAAGGCCGCGATCTTCATGGCGCAGCTTGCCATGCCTGCAGCTTCGTGTCCGAGACGTCCTGCGAGCGCGGCAACAAGTACTTGGATCGTTCGCTTCTCGTCGAGACGATCGGGGCTGGTATTCGCCCGTTCTTCGAGTCAGCATTGGACTAGTGATGTCACGCGAGCTCGCAACCGCAATCTCGCACCTCTCGGCCGCTCCAAGAGATCACTTGGACGGCTTCATCCTCGCCCTACGACGCCAAGGCACGGCGGAACACGAAGTCCTCGACTCGGTTGTCGAGCTTCTTCCTGATGGGTTTAGGGGAGCCGGTCGACGAGTCATAGAGCTAGCACGTCGCGATGGTGGCTCGATCGACTTCGGAATCCTCGCCTCTGCGATCGAAGCAGCTGGTCTCTCCAGGGCGCAAGCACTAGAACAGCAGACAGTCGAGCTCGTGTGGTCTGGCCCTAGCCAGGCTCAGTCGACGTTTCGTCGCACCGACAGGGCCTGGGTCGATCTCATCGATGAGGCATCCGAAGAGATATGGATGGCGTCCTTCTCGGTGGGCTCAGTGGCCCGGATTCAAGAGTCGCTCGCTTCGGCCCTTGATCGCGGCGTCCGGCTGAACTTCCTCTTGGAACGGACACAGGATTGCGGGGGCGCGCTTCGATACAACGGGTTCGAGGCATTCGACGAGACCGTCCGACAAGCTGCGACCCTCTATCATTGGCCCATCGACAAGCGCGACGTCGACTCGAATGGCAATCCCGGCCTCATGCACGCGAAGGCGATCGTCGTGGATGGGCGGGCCATGTTCGTGACGAGCGCCAATCTCTCCGGCGCGGCTCTCGAACGAAACATCGAGGTGGGAATCATCGTCCGTGACGGCCCTCACCCACAGTGGCTCGCGGACCGTTTCGTGCGGCTCATCGAGACCAAGGTTATTCGACGGCTTGGGGACTCAGCCTGATCGGTCGAGTGACTACCCGGATGCCATGACTCTCCGGACGCGACGTTCGATCCTATCGGCGGCTTTGGACGGCTCTTCGTGCTCCCAGATACGAATGACCTCCCAACCCGCCTTTCGCAGACGCCTATCCGTGTCCGCATCTCGCCGCTGATTCGTTTTGATCTTCTCGCGCCAGAACGTGGCGTTTGACTTTGGCCAAGTCCCATGCTCCGGGCAGCCGTGCCAGAAGCAACCATCGATGAACACAGCGATGTGAGCTCGTGGAAAGACTAGATCGGCACGACGGCGCACGCCTTCGACGGGCTGCCGATCGACGCGGAATCTGAGGCCTCGCCGGTGGAGCGTGGAGCGAATGAGAAGTTCCGGCTGAGTGTCCCGCGATCGGTTCGCCTGCATGCGACGACGGGCTGCTGCAGATGAAGCCGCTGGACTCTTCGCTTGAGTGCGTGGCACCACTTCCTCCGACCTTCACTCACTTTCCACACTCGCGACATAGCGACCAAGCGAAGGCACGAATCTCTCATCGGTACGTAGCGAGCTACGTCGAATCCGCCGATAGAAGCCGCTGGCCGCTCGATGGGAAAGCCTCGGTCGGTCCATCAGGCGTTCACCGCGATCACCATATCGCTCCGATAGAGCATGCCACCTGCGCCGAAACGGCCACTTCGAGATCTCGACGACCCAACGCTCGCGCGAGTTACCCCACGCGGCAGTCGGCCAAGAATCACCAGAACGCAACAAATGGCGCTTTAGCTCCAACGGAGTGCCCGGCTCGCGGAGTCTCTCACCAACCCACTGTGCTACAGGTACGGGCACGGCGTTCCCTACCAGTCGCCACCGCAGCCTCGGAGAAATGCGCGGCGAGACATGCGAGAGCGACGTCCAGCCTCGCGGAAGACCCTGCATGGCCTCGGCGTCCTCGATCGTCGGGGTCACTACCAGGTCGAACGCAGGAAGCCATATCGCGGGCGGAGATGGGATGCCAACTGTGGAGCCGGCCTTGAGCGTTGGCACGGCATCCACTGCCCATCCCAAACCCCGGTTACCCTCCGTCCAGTAGAACCCACGGGGACGATCGTCCAATTCTACATCATCGGGGCGCGGACCAGCCTCGTCCGCAAACAGGACTTCTCGAGGATCCTCGGTGCGCGAGGCCACCAAGATGACTCGTTCCCTCCGCTGCGGCAGGCCGAAGGCACGAGCATTGACGACTCGATACGCCCAGTCGAACCCCAGGGACTCCAGTGATCGCGTCAGATACCGCATCGCTTGCCCGCGCTGAAGTCGCAACATGAACGGGACGTTCTCGATCACCAGCCATTTCGGCCCGCGCTTGCGTCTTCCGAGCAGTTCCAACACACAATCGACTAGCCCAGACTTCTCGCCGCGAATGCCCCTCGTTCGACCACACTGACTGAGGTCCTGGCACGGAAAACCGGCCGCGACGACCTCCGCATCCGGGAGCCGATAGTTTGGACGAGACACGAGTTCGCGAATATCCCTCGCAATTGAGACATCCACAAAGCGGCGCTGAAGCACAGATCTAGCCTCAGGCATGAACTCGCACAACAGCTCCGGTTGAAAACCGGCTCGTTCCAGCCCGAGTTCGATGCCGCCAATGCCGGCAAAGAGTCCGATGGTGCTGTGTGGAGTTGGTCGCGAAGTCATCGTGGCAGGTCCTCAGGCAGAGGAGCGATTGTACTCGATAGGCGCACGCAGCGCCAGGGCATCTGGAGCCGAACCACGGGCGTTTCAAGAGAACGGCGAGACGACACGGCGGCGCATGCGCAGTGCTTGCGCTGGCACCTCGGGATGGGCGTGCTGCTTCCTGATCCGGTTCGTGGCTCTGAGCAACTCGAACAGCTGCCGTCGAATTGGTGCGTATGGCTCGAACGGCAAATCAGCGAATTCCCGAGCAATCGCATCGGTTGATGTCCGCAGTGCCAACTGCCGGAAGTGCTGCTTGAGTATAGCGAGCTGCCCCCGCTCGATACGGACATGCGGATGGTACTTTCCATCCTGCCCGCGCCGGTAGCTGATGCTGTAGCCACCGTACTTGATGGGTGACTTCCTCGCGTCTCTCATTGAGCCGCGCTCATCATCGAAGAAGCGGTGCGTCCCGTGGGTAGCCATGAGTAGGAAGGTCCGCTTGTGCCGGATGTACTGCATCCGGGCAACGCCATTCGTGGCATCGACGGACCGAGCCCACTTCGACATATCCACGGCGTACTTCTCAATGAGCTTGGCATCCACAGCGATTGGATCCTTGTACCCAGGCACAACGCCGCGGACATAGAACAAATAGCCATGCACCAGGTAGCTGCACGCCACCTGCTGGACGAAGCCTTCGATCGATGTCGCGACGCACTTGTACATGCCCACCAATCTGGTGGGTTAATGGCACTGCTTCAGCGAACGAGTACTCGCTCCAAGATGAGGGATGTTCATGGCACATCCCTCGAAGCCTGCAAACCTCTGGAATACCTCCTCTCGTGTGACTCGCTTGGCCCGCTGACTGGGTGGTGTACCGGCCTATCGGTTTCCCAATAGGCCGTCCCCAATCCATAGCGGGCCGGCGAGTCGAACCCCTGGCCGTGCATCGAGCACCCTTTACAGTCTTGCCGATGCACGAGCCGTCCGTTCGCCGCCACGCCCAACCGATTCTCCCGAATCGGTCAGGCCTGGCCGCATTACCCGACTCGTCGATCGACGCCGGGGGAGTCTCCTCCCCCGAGCGTCTGCGATCGTCAGAACGAGTCATCTCGTCGCTCCTTTCGTCGTCGCAAGACCCTCCGGTGCCACCCGGAGCGCGCGAACGACCCGCCACTGCCTTGCAGCGGATTCCGCCCGGCTTCGAGCCGGCTTCTACTTGGAGCACACTCCCCCTCTGCGGCGTTTCAAGCACCTGACTGACCAACTCTTGCGAGCGTCAGGCACCGGGCATCACCCCGGCGGCCGCAGAGGTTCCCAGGTTAATGATGGTCTTCGTGTTGACAGTCACGTCGCTAGCCGGTGTGACCCGGCGGACCCTTGCCGTATGTCCGTGCTCCCGCAACGGCATAGTTTCCCGAGTTGAACACTCGGATTTCGAGGGGCAGAAACCGAAAGCTCCCCTCTACCCGTCGGCAACGGTTCTTCGCGGTTCGGCACCGTCTCTGTCAAGACTCACTGGCAAGCCCTTTCGGGCCTCTCATGGTTGAGCTTTTCACCGTCGGCTGTTTCGGCCGATCGCCGCGTCCGGTCACGGACGCGGTCCCGACTGTCACCAGTTCGAGAGCTCCCCACGCCAGCCGCGTTGAACGGTCTTAGGCCTTCGCCCGTAGACCGAGCCCCACGGACGGGATTCACACCCGCTTCGATCCATCACGGCGAAGAGCGGCAACGCATTGCTATACCCAGCCCTTCGTGTGTCCCTGTCGCCCGGCCTCACCGGACGCGACCATCGGATCGAACGCCAGGATTACTCCCTCGCAGACTCACGGGCATATGCCGTGGCGGGAGGGGATTACGCTGACGAGCCTCCGTCGAACCGGACAAGCGCGTCTCCACGCATCCGGCTCTACGAGAACAGCACGCCGAGGTTGATGAAGTCCTCGCCCTTAGCCAGTTGGCGCTGGTTTACCGGGTGTGCTGCCTCGTTCTGACGACGCTGTAAGCGTCGGCGTCAGGACGACGCCATCGCCCCTCCCGAGGCGACGGCCGATCCTATCAGGACCCGTACTCGAATTCCAGACGATTGACGCTTGCCTGGACCGAGAATGGCTGTTAACATGTCAGCGTACACAGGGAGTTTCGCGTGCCCGCAGAACGCTCACAGCAGAACTCACCCGCCATCGGCGACGTGCTCCGGAAACAGCGGATCGAAGTCCTCGATTTGGGACTCCGCGATGTCGCCCGGATCCTGGACGTCGCCCCAGCCTACATCACCGATCTCGAGAAGGGCCGAAGGACCCCGTCGGAAGCCCTCTTGCTCCGAATCGCTCAGGTTTACCGCATCGATGAGGCGATCCTCCGCGCGGGCTGGCAGCGACCGGATGCCGTCGTCGGTGAGATCGCAACGCAAGACGCGACGTCTGCGGCCAAGGTCCCCGAGTTCCTCCGCACCGCCAGGAGCCTGTCGGCTGAGGACTGGGATGCGCTCATCGCCGAAGCGAAGCGAAGAGCAGACGGTGGTGAGCCCCAAGGAGGTGCTCGGTGAGCGGCATCAATGTGCAGCTTGAGCCGAGTCCGACGGTTCGCCGGGTCGAGCAGGCGGCTCGTGAGTGCATCGAAGAGTGCGTCGAACAACTCGGAGCGGACAGCGTTGCTCTTCCGGTCCCGGTAGAGCGTTGGATCGAGCATCCGCTGGGTATCCAGTATGGAATCTCCGACCTCTCGGCGTACGGACCCGACGTGCTCGGCGCGACGTTCATCGAGTCGAATGAGATCCTCGTGAGCGAGACTCTGTTGAAGTCACCGGCTCGTCTCCGGTTCACAGCGGCACACGAACTGGGCCACTTCAGGTTGCACGGCAGCATTCGAACCAGCTTCCACGAGACGGCAACAGTCGGTCCGGGCTCACCGCTGCAGATCGAGCGGCAGGCCGACCGGTTCGCCGCGGCATTCCTGATGCCTCTGGACCATGTGATGCCCTCGGTCACTCAAGCGTTGAACTACTTCGATCTCGACCCCTTTGTCTGCACCGTCATTCTCTCAGAGGATTGCAGCGAGTCCGAATGGCTTTGGCGGCACCGCGTGCTTCCCCGGCTCACGACCGCCTTTGAAGTGTCACTTGCCGCGATGGTGCATCGATTGACCGAGCTCCGCTTGCCCGACGGCCGGCCGGTGCTCCCGCCGCGTTTCCAGCAGCGCCTTTTGCGCACAGACGCCACCTCTCCCGACGACTTCACTGTTCGAGGCGGCCTTCCAGTCCCCAGGACCACCCGAGCGGGCACCGACGCGTAGTCGGCCCCCTTTTTCCCAGCACTGTTCACATGTCCGCTGACACGGAGAAGCACGATGGCAAGAATGTCCGTCCACTTCAGTTCTGAGACCGACCTCTGGGCCACTCCGGACCATCTCTTCGCAGAGCTCGACGCGGAGTTTGGCTTCACGCTCGACGTATGCGCGACGAAGGCGAACGCCAAGTGCAACGCGTACTTCACGAAACGTGAGAACGGCCTCGATCAAGACTGGTCCGGCGTGTGTTGGATGAACCCGCCGTATGGTCGCGAGATCGGCCAGTGGGTCCGTAAGGCGCGTGAGAGCGCGGCGTGCGGCGCCACAGTGGTCTGCCTCATCCCAGCACGCACGGATACCTCGTGGTGGCACGCCGACATCGTGCATGCCGACGAGATCAGATTCGTTCGTGGAAGGCTTCGCTTCGGCGACGCGAGCAACTCGGCACCATTCCCCTCAGCGATCGTGATCTTCCGAGGCAAGCCTCCGAGGTCGACCAACTGGTCTCGCGCCGCCTTCTTCCGACGCAGCAAACGGTGGCCCGCATGACCGAGGCACGGGGACACCTCGCCCACCTCGGCTCCACCGAATGGCTGCCGACGGAGCCGCCACGTGTTGCGCCGACATTGATGACCGCACAGGAGGCGGTCGTCTACCTCAGGCTCGATGAGGGCGATCGCGACATGGCCGACGCCCTCAAGTCACTTGAGTACCTGGTCAAAGCCGGCCGCATCCGACCCTGTCGCGTGGGCAGAAGCAACCGATTCGCACGTGCCGAGCTGCATCGGTTCGTGATCGAGCAGACCGAGCGATACCGCCGCCCGTCCGCCTCGGACGTGGATCAGGAGGGCGGATCCCGATAGCCTGAGGACCAGCGATGATCCGAGTCCAACTCCAGAAGCGAACGCGTGAGAACAAGGACGGCCGAACCCAGTACTGGACGCTCCGTTGGTATGGCACCGACGGCAAGCGGTACTCCGAGTCGATCGGCACCGTCGGCAAGATGACTCGAAACGCGGCCGAGTCCGTGCGCCGGGAGAAGGAAGCCAAGATCAACGCGGGGCAAACGCCGAGAGACAAGCCCCGGGAGATCACGCTCGCCGCCTTCATCGAGCACGACCTCGACGCTGTCGCGCTCGACCTGAAGCGGGACACGCTGGAGAGCATTCGTCACGCCGGCATGCACGCGAAGAAGGCACTTGGGGAGAACACTCGGCTGACCGCGATCAATCAGGCATCGGTCGGCCGAATCAAGCGGTATGTCATCGAAGAGCGGGGCTGTGCGCCGGCGACGCTCGCCAAGACGCTCCGAACACTCAAGGCCATGTTCAACCGCGCGATCGAGTATGGGTTCCTGCACGAGAACCCCCTCGCCAAGATCCGGATGCCGAGGACTCAGTCACGGGCCAAGAGGGTGTTCACAGCGGCCGAAGTCGGGGCCATGCTCGACTGTGCATCAGACATCTGGCTCCGCTCATTCGTGCAGCTCGCCGTCACCAGCGGGCTCCGCAAGGGCGAACTGCTCAACCTGCTTTGGCAGGACGTCGATTTCGAACGAGGCACTGTCCGGGTCGCCGCGAAGCGTCCGGGGGCCTTCACAGTGCCCGACCGCGGCGAGTTCCGCATCCTCGAATGGACCTCGAAGTCGTACAGCGAGCGGACAGTTCCGGTGCCGGAGGAAACCCTCGCGACACTGACCCAACTCCAGGCTCGCGCCGACGAGTCAGCCTACGTGTTCCTGTCCCTGGACCGCCTTGAGAAGATCGATGCGGAGTTGACCGGCAACGGACTCGGCGCGAACTACGAACTGATGAACAACCTCGCCAAGCGGTTCCGGACCCTCCAACGTGAGGCCCGGAAGCTGCTGGCCGACCGACGAGGCGTCGAGGTGAAGGACGTCAAGTGGCCGACCGGCTCGCTCCACGATCTGCGACGCACGTATGGCACGTTCATGGCGAGGGTGGTTCCCATTCACGTGCTCAAGGAGTACATGGGCCACTCAAAGATCGACACGACGCAGGCCTTCTACCTCGCGGCCGAGACGCGCGACGCCGATGTCGCGCGGGAGACGCTCAGTGGCTTCCTGTCGGACGGTCAGTCAAGACGCACTTTAGACGCACTTTCCGGTTCCGAGCCGGAGACGCCGGACGCACCAAATGATAAAGCCCTGCAAACGCAGGGCTTATCAAGCGAGGCGGACGGGACTCGAACCCGCAACCACCGGATCGACAGTCCGGTACTCTAACCAATTGAGCTACCGCCCCAGATTGTCGCGGTTTCCCGCTGCTCTCACGAGCGAGACAA
This sequence comes from Phycisphaerales bacterium, assembly GCA_040221175.1. Taxonomy (NCBI): domain Bacteria; kingdom Pseudomonadati; phylum Planctomycetota; class Phycisphaerae; order Phycisphaerales; species Phycisphaerales bacterium. Next base: position 362,547 of record JAVJVK010000001.1, on the reverse strand, counting down.
GAATAGCCGTTAGGCTTCGGCGGTCAAGACCGAGGCCTTGCCCGAACGCCCACACCGGCCAATTCTACCGGTTATTCCGGCAAGACGATGGGGCCGTCGCCGTGGGTTTGCCAGGGCTTGCCATCGGGGCTCACAGCGGCTGCGGCGGTCCACATAAAGAAGATGGCAAAGCCCATCGCCACGACCGCAAGCAGCAGTAGCGCGTCGATGACGCCAAGGCTGGGACCGCGAGACGAACGCCCGCCGGGCATCTGCATTCCGTACTGACTCATGCGTGTGCTCCCTGCAGGTTTCGTTAGCGGCGGATGTCCGACACGACGATGTCGCCGCGACGCGGGGTCAGGCCCAGGCCCAGCGTGTCCACCACGCCCTCGGCGAACTGGAGGTCGGCCGACTGGACGTTGAAGTGACCCACCAGGCGACGGTTGCCGCCCTCGTTGCGGATGATGAAGAGACGCTTGCCACGGGCCAGGCCGTCTTGCGAGCCCAGGTCAACGCGGGCCAGCGTGGCGCCCGAGGCGTCACGCTCGGTTTCCATGATCTGGCCGGTAACGAACGTAGTTACGTCGGCGCCAGCGAGAGCCTCGCCCTGGCCGCCCTCGTCGTTCTCCATGCGGGCAATCTGCTCACGCAGGCCGCGAACGGTGGCCGTCAGCGACTCGTTGTTGCTCTGCAGGTCGGCGATGCGGTCCAGCAGGTCGATCTCGTTCTGACGCAGGGCAAGCTCGGTGCCGCGGAGCTCATTGACCTCTTCGGCGAAGCGATCGCTCAGCTCGGTGAGCATGCGGGTGGTCTCGTTCAGCTGCGAGATCTGGTTCTGCAGGGTGGTCACCTGCTGGTTGGCCGTCAGCTTATCGCGACGCAGTTCACCGACCTCACCGCGGAGGCGGAGCAACTCGCTCTCGCTCGCACTGATCTGCTGACGAAGGGCGTCCTGCTCGCGACGCAAGCGATCGGCCTCAGCCTGAGCGCTGGCGGCCGCTTCCTGCTCACGTGCCTGCAACGCCTCGTTGGCGGCTTGCAGGCGGTCGTAGTCGGCCAGCACCCCGCGGTTATTCACCGCAAAGGCGATGGTCAGCGAGGAAAGCGCGATGCCCGCAACCGCGGCCAGGAGTACGAGGAACTTCGTGACAGTGTGCATCGTGTGAAAACCCGTGTTTTGGCCGTTCGTAGGCCCGTGTGATGGCCGATGTGCTCGCCCGGCGTTTCCGTGTGACCGGCCACCGAGATTCGTGCCGTGTTCGCCCGCTACGTTCGTTCTTCGGCGACCGTTTCCGTCGGTCCCATTCCCTCGGGCGCAATCCCACGCCCTTCGCTTGCTCGCTCAACTCTCGATTCGATCCAGATCGAATGCAAGCCCGTGTCTTGCCAACCAATTCCTCATAGGCCCGCCCGAACGAGCGAGCCGACGCTTCCGCACCCACAAGGCCCGAGGTGAGCGTCGATACGCCCCCGGGGCCTGCAAGGTTGCCTGCGGCTCCATCCGAGCAGGCCGGCAGGGCCGTTTCCGGCGCTACCCATGCCCCCGGCACTCACCACGTGGTTCGCCCGGAGAGGGCACAGGTTATCACGGTCGTGTCAGCCGGACAACAGCAGCCGCGGCATGAACCCGCACGGAGGGATCTGGGTCTGCCAGCAGCAACCCCATCTTGTCCAGGTGACGGGTCTTACCAATCTCGCCCAGCGCGAGTACCGACAAACCCCGAACCGATGCCCGTGGATCATCCAGGTACGCGATGGCGATGGCGTCGCCCTGCGTTTTGCCGAGCTGCGCCAAGGCATACACCGCCGCCAGACGAACCTCAGGCGGGAGCATGTTGCCTCGCTCGTCCAGCCGGGCAGTCAGGAATGCCAACTGCGTCTCCGACGCATGGTCGCCCACTTCGCCCAGGATCCGAGCCGCCAACGCCGTGGCTTCCAGTTCCTGGGCGCTAGCCGGATAGAGCGCCGCCCGGATCGGCTGGATCTGCTCTTGGTCTCCCAGCTTCACCATCGCCTCGCTCAACTGGAGGCTCATCAATCGCACCCGACCCTCCGGGGCCAGGGGCATCGGGCGAGCGGCCGCTTCGCGAAGCAGGGGCAGGGCTGACGGATTGCCCAACTCGCCCAGCACGAACGCCGCCTGAGCGCGCAGGCGAGGGTCGTCTGAGTTCATCAACGCTCGCACGATCTCCTGCGTGCCGCTCGAGTCCCCATTGGCCGCCAGCGCATAGGCCGCGCTGAGGCGAACCCACGGCGATTGATCCCGCAAAAGGGGCTTGGCCGACTGGGCCAATTCAGCTCGCTGGGCACGGCCAATGCCCGTCAGCGCCGTCGCCCGGACGCCGGGGCTGGGGTCGCCGAGCGCCCGTTCGAGCAAGGGCGAGGCTCGTCCCGGAGCATCCAATAACGCTTCGAGGGCGTTGCCTCGGATGACGGGGTCAGCATGCGCGGCAAGTTGCTCGAGTTGCTCGATGGCGGCCTCACGTGCCTGTGACAGCTCGACCGAGTCCGGCGCAACGCCTTGATCTGCGGCCCGCCCACCGCCTCCGCCGGCACAACCGCCCACGCCGATGGCCACCGAGATCCCGATACACGCTGCCAGCGTCGCCGTCCGCCCCATCGAGTTCACCGTCCCTTCGCACGTGCAGTCGTTCTTGAGTCCACGAACCCGACCCTACGGCCTGGCGCCCCACCCGGTTCAGCCGTTCATGCGGGCCGACGCCCCGAACCCAGGCCGCGCACCTGCACCACGACCCCCAGGAGGAACAAGAGCCACGGCGTCAGGAACCCCAGCCCAGAAAAGGGCGTGGCCCGAACCGTCCGGCCGGGCATCTGACCGATCACAATCTGCGGCGTCCGCGTCGCGAACGTCTGCCCGGCCGTGGCGACCGAATGCCGCCCGAGACCGCCCGGGTAGTCGATCTGCGCGTCTGCGATGCCGCCCCGGGCATCAATGATCGCCGAGATGCCCGTGTTGGCAGCCCGCACGATGGGAACGCCGTTCTCGAGCGCTCTCCACCGGGCAAGCTTGAGGTGCATCGCCCGGCCGGCATCGCTGGTCGCAAACCAGCCGTCGTTGGTCAGGTTGACCAATGCATCCACCCGATCGCCGTTGCCGCGCGCCAACTTCCGGCACACGCCCGCGTACGCCACCTCGAAGCAGATCGGCGTGCCCATGCGCAGGCTGCCATCCTGCATGGGTACGTCGAACCACGTCGGCTGCTTCCCCGCATCGAGGTCGAATCGCATGCCGCCGGCGCCGATGAGCAGCAGCTTCTCCTCGAGCCAGTCCCAACGCGAGACCAGCGGCAGGACTTCTCCGAAAATAGTCAGACGCAGCTTGTCGTATCGTGATGCGGCGAGCCCACCACCGACGAGCAGATGGGCGCTGTTGTACAGACCGTCGTCTTCCTGCATGACCGAACCATCTGGGGCCGTCGAGAGCCTGAGGCTGTCGATGCCGGTGGCGCCCACGATCATGGGGACGCCCAACGCCCTGTGCAGCGCGATGGCTTCATCGGCGAAGTAGGTCGCCTCCAGTCGGTCCCGGCCGGGAAGATCAACCACGTACACCAGCCCGAAGCGACGCATCTCGTCGAGGGCCTGCGGGCTGAGCGGCGGGCCGGGCAGCATGGTCTCGGGCCACACGACCAGGTCCGCCCGGTCTCGCGCCGACGCGGTCATGGCCGCGAACTCGTCGAACAGCCGGACCTGGTCCTCCATCGACCAGGCCATCCGATTGTCCTGCGGCACGTTGGTCTGGATGATGGCCACGCGGGCGTCAAGGGGCGAGCCTGGTTGGGGAGCCAGGAAAGCCAGGAGCACCAATGCCACCCACGGGCCGAGCGCGACCGTTGCGAGCCGGGGCCATTCTTCCCGGGAACGCAAGAGCAGCGTCAACGCCGCGGCACTCAGCGCAAGGGCGAAGCCCACGCCGTAGGCCCCCACCACCGCACCGCTTGCCGAAACAAATGGTGCGTCGATGATCGGATGGCCCAGGAGCAACCACGCATAGCCGCCGAAGAGCACGCTGCCGCGGAACACCTCCACGAACGACCACGTCACCGCAAGCGCAAACGACGTCCATACCAGTCCGCCTCGGCCGCGCACGGCGATGGCCGCCAGGAGCACGAAGACGCCCGTCCAGGCGCCTTGCAGCAGCATGCCAGGGAAGAAACCCACCGGCGACACCTGGAACATCCAGGCGTGCGTGATGACCCAGAGCGGGAGCGAGCCCACCCACGCGCCCGCCGCGGTGCGCCACACGGCCCGTCGTCCAGCCTTGGCCGCGAACATGGCGATGGCCATCAGCGGCACGGGCGCGAGCAGCGCGAACGGCCACCATGCCAGGGGCTCGCCGGCCATCAAGCCGAAGATGGCGTACGCGAGTCCGGCGGCGCCGCCAAAGAGCGCCCAGTGCAACCCCTTGCTCGGGCGCACGAGTGCGGCGCTGCGAGCCTGGGCGGTCACAGGCCGGCGTAGTCAATCAGGCGTGCGAGTTCGTTGCGCAGCTCGGCCCGGTGCACGATCTTGTCGATCAGCCCGTGCGCCAGGCAGAACTCCGACCGCTGGAAGCCCTCGGGCAATTCCTGGCGGATGGTCTGCCTGATGACGCGGGGACCGGCAAACCCGATGAGCGCGCCCGGCTCGGCGATGATGACGTCGCCCAGCATGGCGAACGACGCCGTGACGCCACCGGTCGTCGGGTCGGCCAGCACGCTGATGAACAGCCCGCCCGCCTTGTCGTGGCGCGCCAGGGCGGCGCTGCTCTTGGCCATCTGCATCAGGCTCAGCGTGCTCTCTTGCATGCGGGCGCCGCCCGAGCAGCTTACCACGATCACCGGAAGTTTGCGCTCGGTAGCCAGTTCGATCGACCGCGTCACGGTCTCGCCCACGACGCTGCCCATCGAGCCCATCATGAAGCCAAGGTCGAGCGAGCAAAGCACCGCCTGACGGCCCTTGATGAAGCCAACCCCGGCCACCACCGCGTCGTGCCGGCCCGTGCGCTTCTGCTCGGCCTGCAACCGGCCGGCATAAGGCTTGAGGTCTTCGAACTTCAATGGGTCCTTGGGCAGCAGGTCCTCGAACATGGCCTCGAAGCTGCCCTGGTCGGCCAGCTGGCTGATGCGCTCGCCGGCCTGGATGCGGTAGTGGTGTCCGCACTCGGGGCAGACATGGAGGTTGGCCTCCATCTGCTTGCGATAGATCAGTTGCTCGCAGCCCGGGCAGCGCAGCCAGAGGCCCTCGGGCACCTGGCTGCGGCGTTCGGGTCTCAGGTCAGACCAGGTGCGCGGCTTGGCGGTCGTGGAAGATGCCATGGACCGATTGTTGGCCATCGAGGCTCCGGAGATTCAGTTTTTGTTCTCGGACGTGCCCGGGCGGGTCGTGCTACACCGCCTTGGCGGGCACGATCTCGTCTCGCCTGACCCGCAGCGACGCCAGCTTGGGGCCGGCGGCGGTCGAGTCCCACCCTTCCACGACGTCGCGGCCCTGGAGTCGGTTAAGCAACACGTGGAAGGCCATCGGCCGGACCACCACCGCGACGTTGCGCCCCTTGCCGTTGAGCTTGTCCAGGCCCTTGGCCAGCGCGTTGAGCAGTCGGATCTCGGCATCAGCAAAGGACTCGCCCTCGGGGGCGACCACCGACGTGGGGTCTTCCTTCCACTGCTTGAAGGCGCCCGGGAATCGGTCCTTCAACTCGTCCATCCGCTGGCCTTCCCACAGGCCCAGGTCGATCTCGCGCAAGTCGTCGATGGTGCGGACCTTGCGGTCGGTCAGCTTCCCGATGTGGTGGGCCGTCTGGCTCGAGGCCTCGTCGGGGCTGGTCAGGATGCCGGTGATGGCGCTGAGGTCCTGGTCCCGCAGCGCGGCGGTGAGTTCCTCACCCCAGGCCTTGCAGGCGGGCAGGTCGCAATCACCGCCCAAGCGGCCGTTCTCGTCCCATTCGGTCCGAGAGCACCGCACCAGCAGCAGTTGCACTTCCGATGGCGTAGCCATGCATTCCTCGCAGAGCCGGTGGTGGCCGCGGGCACGCGCCCGATGCCGTCCCCGGCGGGGTCCCGATCGCAACCTCGGGAACCCAAACTGTACCGTGTCAATACGCTCGGCCCAGTGTTCAAGCATCGCATTCCTCGCGATTCCTGATCGCCGAATGCGGTGCGTACGACCGTATAACCTCGTCGGCCGTCGTTTTGATCGTTACGGCTTGCCTTTTGGCTCCCGCATCTGGGTAATGACCGCCGACCGACGATCCGGGGAAACCCGGAACACCGCTGAGGCCGCGGCGAGCACGTCGGCCCCCGCTTCCAAGAGGTCCAGAGCCTGAGCCGGCCCCACGCCGCCGTCGACCTCGATCCGGGTCGCCTCGGGCACCCGCTCACGCACGTAGCGGATCTTCTGAAGGGCTGCGGGATCGAATGCCTGGCCGGCAAAGCCCGCCCGGATCGCCATGATCAGCACCAGATCGCAATGCGGCAGCAAATCGTCGGCCTTCTCGATCGCCGTGGGCCCGTCGATGGCCAGCCCGACGGACATGCCCAGGCCGCGGACCTTGTCGAAGAGCGCCCGCGCCTCGTTGCCGTCGAAGGCCTCGATGTGGAAGGTCAGGTGACCCGCGCCGGCCCTGGCGAAGGGTTCTGCGAACAAGTCCGGACGCTCGATCATCAGGTGGACGTCGAAGAAGGCGTCGGGAAGGTCGGCCTTGAGCGAGGCGAGCATGTCGACGCCCAGGGCGAGATTGGGCACCAGGTGCCCATCCATGACGTCGTAGTGCAGCAGGTCACCGCCGGCCTCCAGGGCGTTTCGGCACTCGTCCCCGAGCCTGGCGTAGTTGGCGGCCAGGATGGACGGGGCGATCAGGGGCAGCCGCGAGGGATGCGTGATGGGGTTGGTGGCCTGGGTCTGCGTGTGGGCGTGGGTGGGCATGCGAAGATCGTAAACCACCCACGGGGCTCTACCATCGCCCGAGCCGAGCAAAGTGACCCCGACGAGAGAGGAAGACCGACGCGATGACCACCTCCCCGCCTGCGCAGACCACGCTCGAAGACCTTGCCCCGGCCATCGAGTCGGCCGGGCAGGGCCACCTGTTGACGTTCGTGGGCGAGTTAAGCCGTGAGGGCAAGGCAGCGTTTGCATGTCAGCTGTCCGGCGTGGACTGGGAAGCGCTCCCAGGGGTCATCGAGCGGTATCGACAAGCCGGGGCGGCAGAGGTGCTGGACGGGCTCGAGCCGCCGCTGGTGTGTGGGGTGAATGGGATCTCTGGCGACCACGCACTGGACGCCGCCGAAGCTCGAGCCGCCGGGCTCGAGATGGTGAAGGCCGGCAAGGTTGCGGCGCTGACGGTGGCGGGCGGTCAGGGCACGCGGCTGGGCTTCGAGGGGCCCAAGGGCACGCTGCCAATCGGGCCGGCCAGCGGCCGAACGCTGTTCGAGATCTTTGCCGACCAGCTCCGCGCCGCCGGCGAATGGTCGGGGCGGCCGATCCCCTGGTTGATCATGACCAGCCCACAGAACCACCAGCAGACGCTCTCGTTCTTCGAGGATCGTGACTGGCTGGGGCTCGATCGCGACCAGCTACGTTTCTTCCAGCAGGGCGTCATGCCGAGCTTTTGCCCGCAAACAGGCCGCCTGCTGCTTGCCGGCAAGGGCGAATTGGCGACGAATCCGGACGGCCACGGCGGCGTCATTCGGGCGCTGGTCCGAAGCCAGGAACTCGACCGCTTGGAGCGTGAAGGCGTGGAGCACCTGAGCTACTTCCAGGTCGACAACCCGCTGGTCACGCCGATCGACCCCGTGTTTCTTGGCGGCCACGCGGGCGCCGGCGGCACCGTGAGCTCGGGCGAGTTTTCGAGCAAGATGGTGGCCAAGGCCAACCCAGGCGAGAAGGTCGGCGTCTTTGCCCGCAGCGATGGTCGGACGCGTGTGGTCGAGTACTCCGACCTGCCCGAGGAACTGGCCAGCGCAACCGACGTGCAGGGCCGGCTCCGGTTCGAGGCCGGATCGGTGGCGATCCACGCGGCTTCGGTGGCGTTCCTCCGCTCGGTCGAGGACGCGGGCGAGGCGGCGTTGCCCTTCCATCGCGCCTTCAAGAAGGTGCCGCACATCGACGTGCAGACGGGTGAACATATCGAACCGGGCGAGCCGAACGCGGTGAAGCTCGAGCGATTCGTTTTTGACGCCATCCCGGTCGCCAAGACGTCGATGGTGCTGCGGGTGGAGCGCGACCGCGAGTTTGCGCCCACGAAGAACCCCACCGGCGTCGATAGCGTGGAGAGCGCCAGGCACATGCAGAGCAAGCGGGCCGAGGCATGGCTGCGTGAGCGCGGTCACGACGTGCCGGCTGGTTGCACGCTCGAACTCTCTGGCGCTGCGGCATGGGCGGACGCCGCGGGGCTCGACTACACCCCGGCCACTCCGCTGCAGGCCGGTCAGGCCGTGGTGCTCTGATGAGCGCATCGTTTCCGGGCTCGGCACTCAAGCTTGCCAGCGCGCTCGAGGAGCGCACCACGCGCGTGACGCTGGCCGAGAGCATTCCGGCGCTGGTGGCCCACCCAGACTGGGAAGCGGCCGCACCGCTCGTGCTTTGGATGCACGGGCGAACGAGCCGCAAGGAGATTGACTCGGGGCGGTACCTGCGGCTCATCAGGGCGGGCATTGCCGTGTGTGCGATCGACCTGCCCGGGCACGGCGACAGGCCCGACGCGGCGCTGCAGGCCGCCGACGGCACCGTCGAGATGTTGCGGCTCGCTCAGCCGGAAGTTGACGTCGCGATCGAAGCGTTGCTGGATGGCGAGCACGGCGGCGTATTCGATCGCGACAAGCTGGGCATCGGCGGGATCTCGGCCGGCGGCATGGTGACGTTGCGGCGGCTGTGCGAGCCACACGGGTTCTCGTGCGCGGCCGTCGAGGCGACGACGGGGTGGCTCGAAGGCCTGTACTTTCCTAAGGGAGGCAACGGCGGAAGGTGGCCGGTCGATCACTCCCAAGCGGCCGTCGAAGCGGTTGACCCGATGGCGCATCTGGATGGTTTCGAGCCCTTGCCGCTCATGGCGATGCACAGCGAAGCGGACGAGTTGGTGCCCTTTTCGGTGCAGCGGGAATTCATCGAGCAACTGCGGAAGCACTATGAAGCCAGGGGCGCCGATCCGAGTCTGGTCGAACTTGTGACGTGGCCTGAGACTGGTGCGCCGCAGGAGCACCTGGGCTTCGGCCGCCACGCGCACGAGGCCAAGAACATCCAGGTTGACTTCTTCAAGAAGCACCTGCTGGGCCCGGGCGAATGAAGTTCAATCCGTTCCATGGCCTGCCCAACCCGCGCGAGGTGTGGGCTTGGGGCATGTTCGATTTCGCCAATCAGAGCTTCACGCTGCTGATTATCACGCTGCTGTTCAGCATCTACGTGACGCGGGTCGTCGTGCCGCAGCCGGTGTTTGACGAATCGACGACACAAGCCGTGCAGGCGATCGAGCAGGGCTCTTTGGACCACGCCGACGCTCCGCCCGAGGTGCAAGCTGCCCACGACCAGGCGCAGGCGGCCGAGAGACGCGGCAAGTTCGTGTGGTCGCTCATGCACGGCGGTTCGATGTTCGTGGTGGTGATGGTGAGCCCGCTGATTGGCGCCTACGGGGACGTTCGCGCCAGGCGGAAGCTGCTGCTCATGAGCACGGGCGTGATCGCCGGCACGCTGACGTGTGCGCTCGGGCTCGTGGGGCCTGGCATGGTGCTCCTGGCGGCTTTGCTGTACGTTCCGGCGAACATCTGTTACCAGGTCGGGGAGAACTTCCTGGCGTCGTTCCTGCCCGACGTCTCCAGCCGAAGGACGATCGGCCGCATCAGTGCGCTGGGGTGGACGATGGGCTACGTCGGGGCGCTGGCGCTGCTGGTGGTGGTGTTCGGCGTGATGCTCGCCGCCGGGCTGAAGGAGCCGCAGTCGTGGCGGGCGTTCTTCGTGTTCGCGGGGGTGTGGTTCCTGCTTGGCATCGTGCCGGCGGGGTTGTTCCTTCGCAAGGACCAGCAGCCAGCGTCCGACTTGACCGATCCGATCCGCGAGGCGGCACGGCGTGTACGCTCGTCGCTGGCGGGCGCGGGCGAGTTTGGCGAATTGCGGCGGTTCCTGATCGCCTTCCTCGTCTACGCGTTTGGCGTCCAGACGATCATCGGCTTTGCGTCGATCATTGCGCGGGACTTCGGCTTCACCGACGTGGACCTGGTGCTGTTCGTGGCGCAGATTACCGTCACGGCGGGCATTGCCGCCATCGCGACCAGCACGTTCCAGGATCGCGTGGGCGCCAAGGTGACCGTGGTGATCTACCTGATCGTCTGGGTGGTCAGTTGCCTGGCCATGGTCGGCATCGCGGTGGTCTGGCCACACGGCGGACCCAAGTGGCCCTTGTGGGTCGTGGGCAACGGTCTTGGTTTTGCCCTGGGCGGCATCGGGACGGCATCGCGGTCGATGGTCGGGCGGCTGACCCCGGCGCACCGCACGGCGGAGTTCTTCGGGCTCTGGGGCATGGTGTACAAGCTGGCCGGGGGCATCGGCATCGTCAGCTTCGGGCTGGTCGCACGATTCCTGGGCGATGCATGGTCGCTGCTGCTGCTGGCCGGCTTCTTTGCCGGCGGCCTGCTGCTCACGCTCAGGGTGAGCGAGACCTGCGGGGTTCGCCAGGCGCGCAAGGCCGAGCGGCGGTTTGCCCGGGAGCTTCCGGCGGATCCGGGCGTCGCGGGTTAGCGACGGGTATACGGGAAATCGTGGAACACCGGACGTGCGTGGTCTTGCTATGCTGGCCGCATGAACAGAACCCTGCGACTTGCCTTTCATCGCCTGGTCGCCGCGGGCGTGGCGCTTGCCACCGGCGCAGCGGCCTTGGCACAGCCGACCCAGCAAACCACGAGTGACTCACCCCTTGCCGACCGGCCCAACGGTCCGCGGCATGCTGAGCCTGGCCGATTTGCGCTGGTTGGCGGCACAGTGCATGCCCGGCCGGACGAGGCGCCCTTCAAGGGCACGGTGTACATCGAGAACGGGCGGATCACGCTGGTCGATCGGGACGGCGGAGCGCCACCCGCGGGCTTTGCGATCGTGGATGCCGAGGGATTGCACCTGTATCCGGCATTCGTCGAGGCCTACTACGAGGTCGACGTTCCGTCGCCGGGCGAACCGGGCACGCCGGGCGTGCACTGGAGTTCGTTGGTGACGCCCCAGCGATCGGCACTCGATGCGCCCTGGATCGACTCGGGCTCTCGGGAGAGCTTGCGGAAGCTGGGATTCGGCGCCGTGGGCATTGCTCCGCAGCGCGGCATCTTCCGCGGCTCGAACTCGGCAGTCTCGCTGGCAGAGCCGCAGGGCGACGCGAGCGGATACCGGCCCAGCGTGCTCCGCGAGAACATCGGTCAGGTGCTGGCCTTCGAGAGCAGCGGCTGGGGCAGCCGAGCGTACCCAACGAGCCAGATGGGCTCGATTGCGCTCGTCCGGCAGACGCTGCTGGACGCGCGTTGGCAGGCCGAACAGGACGATGCGCCCGCCAACGCGCTGACACCCTTGGAGGATGCCGGCGTGGCGCTCTGGTTTGACGTGCCCGGCGAGCTCGAAGCGCTGCGCGGGATTTCGATGGCGCGAGAGTTCGACCGACCGGCCGTCATCATCGGTAGCGGCACCGAGTACCAGCGGCTCGATGCGTTGAAGCATGAAGCCGAAGAAGGCGACTTGACGCTCGTCGTGCCCTTGCGGTTCCCCAAGGCGCCCACCGTGAAAGCGATTGCCGACACCGAGGCGATCGACCTCAACACGCTGATGGAGTGGGAGCAGGCGCCCACCAATCCGCGTCGGTTGCAGGAAGCGGGCTTCGACATCGTGCTGACCAGCAGCAAGATTCCTGGCGGCATCGGCGGCCGCAACGGCTTCCACAAGCTGCTTCGCCAGGCCATCGAGATGGGGCTGAGCGAGCAAGACGCGCTGGCCGCCATCACCACGCGTCCTGCCGATCTGCTCGGCATTGCCGACGAGGTTGGCACGATCGAGCCCGAGAAGCTGGCCAACGTCATCGTCTCGACCGGGCCGATCTTCGAGCAGGATTCGAAGATTTTGGACCTGTGGGTCGAGGGGCGGCGTCACCAGATCAGCCTGCCCGAGGCCGACACGCTGGAAGGCACGTGGGAACTGACGCTCGCCGGCCGGTTCCGGCTTGACCTGACCATCGACGACAAGGGCAAGGGCACCATCACCGACCCGGGAGCCGAGGTGGCCGAGGGCGAGGACAAGCCCAGCACCAAGGCCGTGCTGGAGCGGTCGGTCGACACGCTGACGGTACTGTTCGATCACGAACCCTTCGGCATGGAGGGCGTGTTCACGCTGACGGGCACGGTCAGCGGCGACGAGATCATGGGCGCAGGCGCCCGGCCCGACGGCCGGCCGTTCGAATTTTCTGGTTCGCGCCTGGCGACCGATGACCAAGCCGAGAACGGCGAGGAAGAAGCGAAGAAGGACGAGGCCGACGAAACCGAGTGGCCGCCCGAGGACCTGGGCGGCTATCCGTTTGGCGCGTATTCGGTGGCCGAGATTCCCGAACAAGGCGCGGTGCTCATTACCAACGCCACGATCTGGACTGCCAGCGACCGCGGCATCATCGAGAACGGGTGGATCGCCATCGAAGGCGGCGAGATCCTGGCGGTCGGCCAGGGCCTGGCGCCCAGGCGTGGCAACCCCACGGTGATCGACGCCAAGGGCAAGCACGTCACGCCCGGGCTCATCGACGCCCACAGCCACACCGGCACGTGGAGCGCCGGCACGAACGAGAGCGGCCAGGCGGTGACCGCCGAGGTCCGCATGGGCGACACGACCGACCCGAACCCGGTGAACTGGTACCGCCAGCTTGCCGGCGGGGTGACGACCGTGAACACGTTGCACGGCTCGGCCAATCCCATTGGCGGGCAGAACGTCATCCAAAAGGTCCGCTGGGGCGCGGTGCACCCGACCGACATGCACTTCGAAGGCGCCAAGCCGGGCATCAAGTTCGCCCTTGGCGAAAACGTCAAGCAGAGCAACTGGGGCAGCGACTTCAACAGCCGCTACCCGCAGACGCGCATGGGCGTCGAGACGCTCATCCGCGATCGGTTCGTGGCGGCGAAGGAGTATGCCGACAACGGCATGAAGACCGCCAGCGGCCGCACCGACACCGAGCTGGAAGCGCTGGCCGAGATCCTGAAGGGTGAGCGATTGATCCACTGCCACAGCTACCGGCAGGACGAGATCCTGATGCTCTGCCGCGTGGCCGAGGAGTTCGGCTTCAAGATCGGCACGTTCCAGCACGGGCTGGAGTGCTACAAGGTGGCCGAGGCTGTGAAGGAGCACGCCATCGGCGCGAGCATCTTTACTGATTGGTGGGCGTACAAGGTCGAGGTGCAGGACGCCATTCCGTACGCGGGGCCGATCCTGCACGAGGCGGGCGTGAACGTCAGCTTCAACAGCGACAGCGACGAACTGGCGCGGCGCATGAACGTCGAGGCGGCCAAGGCCGTCAAGTATGGCGGGCTGTCGCCCGAGGAAGCCATCAAGTTCGTCACGATCAATCCGGCCATCCAGTTGGCCATCGACGACCGCGTCGGTTCGCTGGAGAAGGGCAAGGATGCCGACCTGGTGATCTGGAGCGGCGATCCGCTCTCGACCATGAGCCGGGCCGAGCGTGTCTTCGTCGATGGGCGCGAGTACTTCAGCATCGAGAAGGACAAGGCCCACCGCGAGCGCATTGCCAGCGAGCGCGAGCGGCTGATCCAGAAGCTGATGCGCGAGCAGGCCAGGCTGAAGAAGAAGCAGGCCGACGGCGATGACGATGTCGAGGGCCTGGATCCCAAGGAAGACGAGCCCCAGCGGCAGGAAGACGAGCCGGGCCGGCCGGGCATCTACGCCTGGTTCTACGGCCAGAACGGGCACGCCGGCGCGGGCGCGAGCATGTGCGGCGCGTGCGGGGTGATTCCCACCGAGTACCTCGAGATGATGGAACGGGAGGCCCGCTAATGCGCACGGCTATCGCAACACTGACGACCCTCGCGCTGGCGGCCGCCGGCTTGGCCCAGGACCTCACGCCCCGCGGCGAGGTGCCCGACCACCCCATCGCCATCACGGGTGCGACCATTCACACGATGGTCGAGGGTGAGGCGCCGATCGAGGACGGCTGGGTGATGTTCCAGGACGGCAAGATCACCGGCGTGGGTTCGGGCGAGCGCATGTTCATCGCGACGACTCGGATCATCGACGGCACGGGCAAGCACGTGTACCCCGGCATGATTGCCGCCGTCACGCGGCTGGGGCTGACCGAGATCGGCTCGGTCCGCGCCATGCGAGACTACAACGAGACCGGCAGCGTGAAGCCCGAGGTTCGTGCCGTTGTCGCGGTCAATCCCGATTCGACCCTCTTGCCCGTCGCGCGTAGCAACGGCATCCTGCTGGCGGGTACTTTTCCCACCGGCGGGCTGGTGAGCGGGCAGGCGGGCGTGATCAAGCTCGACGGCTGGACGTGGGAGGACATGACCGCCAACGCCAACGCGGGCATCATCCTCAACTGGCCAAGCGTGCGCGATCGACACAGCCCCTTCGGCGGCGGTCGAAATCTCTCCCAGGACGACATCCGCGAGCGAATCCTCCGCGTCGACGAGTTGTTCGACACGGCCGAGGCTTACCGCGACGCGCGGGCTGCCGACCCGGCCACGCCCGTGGATCTGAGGCTCGAGGCGATGCAGGCCGTCTTGCCCGGCGCCGAGGACCAGAAGCCGCTGATCATCAACGCCGATAGCGTCGAGCGGATCCAGTCGGCGGTCTCGTGGGCGGCCGGACGCGGGCTGAAGGTCATCATCCAGGGTGGTCGCGATGCGCCGCTGCTGGCCGAGTTGCTCAAGAAGCACGACGTGGCGGTCATCGCCGAGGGCGTGCACACCTTCCCGCGTCGCAACGACAGCGACTACGACGAAGCGTTCACGCTGCCGGCCAGGCTCGATGCCGCGGGCCTGCGGTGGTGCCTGGCGCCGGGCAACGTCGACGAGAACGTCCGCAACCTGCCCTACGAGGCGGCGATGGCCGTGGCGTATGGCCGAGACTTGGGCTTCGACGAAGCCGACGCCATGGCCTCGATCACGTGCGACGCGGCCGAAATCCTGGGCATCGGCGAGGACTATGGCACGATCGAGGTGGGCAAGAGCGCCACGCTGCTGCTGACCGACGGCACGCCGCTGGAGATGACCACGACGATCGAGGCGGCGTTCATCGACGGCGCCCCGGTCGACCTTGGCAACAAGCAGACCGTGCTGCGGGACCGTTACCGCGAGAAGTATCGCCGCGAGGGCATCATCGACGGTGACGACAACTGAACGTCAGCCCGGGGCCAGCACGAAGTCGTTGCTGGCCACGACCTCCTGCCCGTCGGCCATCGTGGCGCGGTAGACCACGCGGATCGTGAGCTTGCCCGCGAAGCTGCGGTAGGCCACGTTGCCGTCCTGCCGGGCGGCTTCGAGTTCGTCGAGGGCTTGCGGCAGCCAGGCGGGCATGGCCTGCTGGGGCACCTCCAGCACGTAGGTTCGGGTCACGTTGTCGTAGTGGCTCCGGTTAGTGGCCAGATCATTGAGGTTGATCTCTTCCCACGCCACGGGCGAGATGCGCTCTCCGTCCACGTCTCCCGAGGCGAGCAGTTGGACCTGCACCAGGCCCAGCCCCTTTACTTGGTCGTCCCACGCATCCAGGAAGAGGAAGTGGACGCGCAGTCGCCAATCGCCATTGCGCGATGTCGCGGCTCGGGTCAGCGGATGCACCAGCACGCGGTTGGGCACGAAGGGGTAATCGGGTGGAGCCTTGGTCCAGAGCCCTTCGCTCCACGGCTGCTCGGGCGCGGCACAGCCTACCAGGCAGGCGGCGCTGCCCCCGGAGATCATCAGCCACGTTGCAAGACCACGGCCTCTCACGCCGCAACGATACCCGCGTATGACTCACGACGATCCACGGCAGTCCCAAGAGTCCCCACCACCACCAGCGCCCGCCGCTCGATGGTGGATCCACGAGCCGGGCGTCACCTTCCTCAATCATGGCTCGTTCGGAGGGTGCCCGCAGGCCGTGCTCGAGTCCCAGGCCGCGTGGCGGGCCCGGCTGGAGGGCGAAGCGGTGCGGTTCTTCGCCGAGGACCTGTTCGGCCTGATCGATTGGGCCCGCGCCGATGTTGCGCGGTTCCTGCGGTGCGACGGGGACGGCCTGGTCTTCGTGCCCAACGCGACGACCGGGGTGGCCACGGCCATCCATAACCTCATCGCCAGCGGGCAGGCGGCCCAGGGTAGCGAGATATTGGTGACCGATCACGAGTATCCCGCGTGCCTCAACAACGTGCGTCACATGGCAAAGGCCGCCGGGCTGGGCGTGGTCATGGCGGCGTTGCCGTTCCCCGACGCCACCGAGCAAGGCGTCATCGATGCGGTGCTCGCGGCCGTCACGCCGCAGACCCGGATCGCCCTGCTGAGCCACATCACCAGCGCAAGCGCGATGGTGATGCCGATCGCCGAGTTGGTCGAGGCGCTCGAATCTCGCGGCGTGCGCGTCGTTGTCGATGGCGCCCATGCACCCGGGCACGTCGAGCTAGACGTCGGCGCGCTCTCGCCCAGCTACTACGCGGCCAACCTCCACAAGTGGGTGTGCTCGCCCAAGGGTTCGGCCGTGCTCTGGGTGCATCCCGAGCAACGAGCTCGATGCCGACCGATGATCCTGTCGAATCTGGCCAACAAGCCCATCGAAGGACGGCCGCACCTGCACACCGAGTTCGACTACGTCGGAACCAACGACCCCACAGCCGTGTTGACCGTGCCCGCCGCGCTTCGTGTGATGGCAAGGATCGCGCAGGGGGACCCGCCAAGGCGCTTCGCAGCCGAGCCCTTCGATACGTCCCGGGAGACCGACGCGCTGGATGCGGCGTGGGGAACGATTCGCAAGCGGAATCGCACGCTCGCACTTGAAGCCCAGCAACTTCTGAGCGATGCACTTGGGACTTCGGCTCCCGTTCCCGAGTCGATGACCGCGTGCATCGCCATGGTCTCGCTGCCCTCGTTGTCTTCGGAAGCATGGTCGCGGCTTTCGCAGCGGCCGACGAAGCATGCCGACGCGCTCCAGGACGCATTAATCGCCAATTGGCGCGTACAGGTGCCCGTCATCCACCCCCCGGGCGACAACTCGTCCCAGGGCCCGCTTCGTTGCGTCCGGGTTTCGGCCCAGCTCTACAACAGCCCCGAACAATACGGATACTTGGCCGACGCACTGAAGGCCGAGCTTGCCGCAGAGGACCGCACGGTGGCATAAGCCCCGTATACTGACGCGTCTGACCCATGAGTACGCCCGAAGCCACATGCCCCGTGCCGCCCAAGCTCGCCGATCTGGCGGGCTATCTGGCATCGCTGGATGGCCGTGCCGATCTCAATGAGCTCGCGCGGCTGCTCGAAGCCGTCGACATTACCCGGCACGACATCGCACCGGCCTGCGTGTTCGGTTCGCGTGGGTATCGGCGCAACACCATCGCCAGCGGGCGCTGGTTCGAACTGCTGGCACTGTGCTGGCGAAGCGGCGATTGCACGCCCATCCACGACCATGAGGGTTCGAGCTGCGCGTTCAAGGTCATCGAGGGCCGGGGCACGGAGATCCGCTACGAACCCACGGCTTGTGGCATGGTGTGCCCGACGGGCCGCCGGATGCTCGAGCCGGGCATGGTGTGCGCCGCCGAGGACAACGACATCCACCAGGTCGCCAACATGCAGGCCAAGGGCATCGACCTCATCACCCTGCACATCTATTCACCGCCCATCAAGCAGATGGGCACCTACGACTTTGCGTCGGGCGAGCGCGCCGAAGCGAGCCCCGAGACTTCCTGACGAACCCTTGGGCCACTCTCAGGCCAGACCAACCGCGGCGTGCAATTCACGCAGAAGGCTCGCTGTCCGTTCGTGGGGCACGCTGTGGAGCACGATGGCGTCTGCCTCATCGTTCGCGCCCGGCCCGAGCGTCTCGTGCGCCTCGGCTCGAACGGTCGCGGGCATATCGAGCCCGACGAGCGCGATGGTCGAGCCCTTGTCGTTGCGTGTCGTGGCGCAGGCGACCGGTCCGGCGGGCCAGGCATCCGAAGCCACCAGCGTGCCCTCACCAGCCAATGCGGCATGCCGAACGCGAACGGGCAAGCGGGCGCCCTGGGCCATCTCGGCCGCATCGATCGAGAGCACGCGAGCCCCGTGCCTTGACAACGCCGACATGGCAGGCCAGCCCAGTTCCGCAATGCACCGAGCCTCGGGCACCAGGGCCGGGTCGGCGGTCATCACGCCCATGGCATCGGTGTAGATCTCGCAGAGTTCGGCGCCCAGCGTGATGGCCATCGCGACGGCCGTGGTATCCGATCCGCCACGTCCGATCGTGGCGCGGTCGCCGCTCTCCAGTTCGCCCTGGAAACCCGCTATGACGGCGATGCGGCCGCTGTCCAGCACCGCCCGCACCCGGCTGGTGTCGATGCGTCCGATACGGCTGCGTCCGTGCGGACCATCGGCCGAGATGCCCGCCTGCCGTGCGTCGAGCCCGACCGCGGCTCCCCCCAGCGTATCGATGGCAATGGCTGTAAGGGCGACGGAGACCTGCTCTCCGGCCGCGAGCAGTTGGTCGAGTTCACGAGCCGGCGGGTGTGCGTCGATCTCCATGGCCGTACGCAGCAGCGCATCGGTCGTGCGCCCCATCGCTGATACCACCACCACGACCTGGTGACCCGCGCGGGACGCGTCGACGGCACGCTGGGCGCACAAGCGAATTCGAGCCGCGTCGGCCACGGACGTGCCGCCGAACTTCTGCACGATGAGCTTGGGCGAAGGCACGTTTCGATCATTGGAGGGGCTGGCAGCGAACAACGATCATCTGGCGGCGGCCAACTCGGCATCGACCGACCAACCAAGCGACTCGAGCGCCGCACACCACCGTTCGCGGCAGGCGTTGGCCCGGTCGGCCACGCCCGGGTCCCTGGCCCGCTTTCCAGCCGCGGCCTCCCACCACCACGCACGCCAGATCGGTACGTCCAGATCCAGCGCCATCTCGGCCACCTGTACATCGCTCAGGTCCATCAGCGGCGTCTGTATCTCGAACACGCTTACGCCGTGCTCGACCGCATCGAGGGTCACCAGCCGGGAGACCAGCAACGCGCGGTCGAGTTCTCGTGCCAGGCTTTCTACGCCGGGCACGTCGTCGATGCCTGCGGGCTTCTCCAGATCGAAAGTACCGGCCTGCCAGGGACACACCAGCGCCGCGTAGCCGTTTGACAGAGCCTGATGCACCGCCTCGGTGAGATACCTGGTGCGGCGGTGCCCGCTCGAGAGCGTGGCGGGCGCCACGGCCGGAAAGTCCAGGCATTCGACGGCCTGGGACTCGGCCAGCAGGCGAATCCGGGCGGCGATCGCCTCGGCGTGGTCGGCGGCGACCGGGGCCGCGAGCACGCCGATCGCGTCGGCAGACCGCTGTGCATCCTGGATCAGGCTCAGGGCGACCATGCCCGGCAGGTCGCCATCACACAGGACGAGGGTTTTCTTTGAAGTGTGGACTGGTGCCATGGGCTGATTATCGGCAGACCGGGGCGTGCTGGCTGCCGCAGGAATCCGGCGAGCATCCGTTCGGAGCCAATGCACGTCCGGACTTCAGTATTTTTTGTGAATTTGCTGGCGATCCCGCAGTTCCGGGGCATGTTGAAGGTGAGTCTCTATCAAGAGAAGAGAGCGGGAGATTGACTATGAAGACACCGAACATGTTCCTGATGCTTGCGGCGGGCGTGGCCCTTTCGGCCTCCCAGGCTGCCATGGCTCAGTACGACACTGGCGACAGTTGGCATCGCGCCAGCGATTGGGTGCCCGGCGTGGTGCCCGGCGGCACCGTGTTTAACCCCGGCCCCGGCTTTGACGGCGTGGGCGTGTGGCAGTACGAGTATGCCGAGGGCGGCGACGGCCTCGGAAGCGACAGCCCCTGGTATACCCAGGAAACCACGATGCTCAGTTGGGACAACAACTGGTGGGGCCACGGCTTTGGCGCTTGGAGCCAGGGCAACGACGTGAACCCCCCCATCCGCCAGGGCAAGATGACCCACAACCTCGTGGGCTCGGACTACAACGAGGCGCCCATCGTTCGCTGGATGCTGCCTAGCGGCACGCCCGAACTGATGGTCGACATCAACGGCCAGTTCGATGTGCTGTGGACCGGAAACGAATTTCGTGGCACTGACATCGACGTCGAGCTCGTCATCGCTCGAGAGAGCGCTTCGGGTGAATTCGACGTCATCTTCAGCGACGTGCTGAGCAAGCCCACCGCTGGCGTGAGCGTTGGTGATACGGCCAGCTCGATGGTGAACCTGTCCGACGTGACGCTTGCCGATGGCGACTCGCTGGTCATCTCCGGCCGTGGAGTCTCGGGCGTTGGCTTCACCGAGGGCCGTTGGATCGACATCAGCGACGACCTGACCATCAGCGTCGCTCCGGTGCCCGCACCGGCTTCGCTGGCCCTGCTGGGCCTGGGTGGCTTCGCCGCTGCCCGTCGCCGTCGCTAATTGCGAGCCGGCACCCCTCTTCTCGGGGGGCTCATCAAGACCCACCAAAAGTCCCGGGCTGGATTCGTCCAGAACGGGGCTTTCTTCTACTCTCTCTGCGATGCCTGCCAACCACCAATGCTCGGACCTTCAGGCCGTTGCCGATCTGCTGAAGCAAGCCGAACGCGTGGCCGTGCTTACCGGCGCCGGCGTCTCGGCCGAGAGCGGGATTGACACCTTCCGCCAGCCCCAGACCGGGCTCTGGGCCCGATACGACCCGATGGAACTGGCGAGCATTCAAGCCCTTCAGCGTGACCCGAAGATGGTCACGCAGTGGTACCACTGGCGCTTTTCAAGCTGCGCCCGGGCCGAACCCAATGAAGGCCATCGAGCGCTCGCCGAGTTGCAGAGCATCAAGCGTGCTGCTGGCGGCGATGTGGACGTTCTCACCCAGAACATCGATGGTTTGCACCAGGCCGGCGGAGCGCAGGACGTCGTGGAACTGCACGGCTCGATCCTGCGCTGGCGTTGCCAGAAGACCGGCGACATGCGCCCGATCCAGGAAGTCGATTTCTCCGACTTCCCCCCCAATTCCGAGGCCGGCGGCGTGCTGCGGCCCGACATCGTGCTGTTTGGCGAGATGCTGCCGATAGATGCACTCGAGGCCGCTGAGCGGGCGGTGATGTCGTGCGACGTGTTCCTGACCATCGGCACGAGCGCGGTGGTGTACCCGGCGGCGGGGTACATCGACCTGGCGATCTCGCGCGGCGTGCCAACTGTGGAGATCAACCCCGACGCAACGCCCATGACGGGCTCGGTGACGCACGCGCTGCGCGGGCCGAGCGGGGTGGTGCTGCCCGAGTTGCTGCGGCGCGTGCGAGGCTAGCCGAGAGCGATGCGATAGCAGCGGATGTCGCAGACGGGCTCGAAGCCGAGGGCCTCATGAGCGGCCTGGCTGGCGAGGTTGTCCATCTCGGCGTCGGAGGCGAATTCGGTGCAGCCCTGCGATCGCGACCAGTGCTTGGCCGCCTCGACGAGCGCCTTACCCACGCCCCCGCCGCGGCAATTGTCGTCGACGAACCAACCTTCTAGGTAGCCCACAGGCGAAGTCTCGCAGCCCTCGGCGAACTGGCGGAGGGAAACCTCGGTCATGCCAACGCGCTTTTCGCCCCGCCATGCAATCAGCACAACGTGAGGAAGGTGATCAATGGTGCCCGAGTCGAAGTACTCGGCGACCATGCGTTCGGCGTGGGGCGTGATCCAGTCGGGGCCAAGGGCCTTCCGCATCGCAAGCCAGTGCGGCGCGTCCGTGCGTGTAGCGGGCTTGATGGCGATGGCCATCGCGGCGATTCCTAGTAGTTGGGCGTCGGCGCCCGGAAGCTGTCGATGTCGATCGTGCGAAAGTACTCGATGGTCGCTTGGAGGCCTTCACGCAACGCAACCGTCGGCTGCCAGTCGAGCTTCTGCTTGGCGAGGGTGATATCGGGCTGGCGCTGCTTGGGATCGTCGATCGCGGCGTCTCGATGCACGATCGTTGACTTTGAGCCGCTGAGTTCGATGACCATCTCGGCCAGTTGCAGGATGGTGAACTCGCCGGGATTGCCGATGTTGACCGGGCCGGGGAAGTCGTCGGGGCCGTGCATCATGCGGTAGATCCCCTCGACCAGGTCGTCGACGTACTGGAAGCTGCGGGTCTGGCTGCCGTCGCCGTAGATGGTGAGGTCCTCGCCGGCCAGGGCTTGGCGGATGAAGTTGGAGACCACGCGGCCGTCGTGCGGGTGCATCCGCGGGCCGTAGGTGTTGAAGATGCGGACGACCTTGATCTTGACGCCGTTATGTCGGTGGTAGTCGAAGAAGAGCGTCTCGGCGGCGCGTTTGCCCTCGTCGTAGCAGGCGCGCGGACCGATGGTGTTGACCGCGCCGCGGTAGCTCTCGGGCTGGGGGTGGACCTCGGGATCACCGTAGACCTCGCTGGTCGAAGCCTGGAGGATGGTGGCGTTGCACCGCTTGGCCATGCCCAGTAAGTGGATGGCGCCAAGCACGCTGGTCTTCATAGTCTTGATAGGGTTGTACTGGTAGTGGCCCGGGGCGGCGGGGCAGGCAAGGTTGTAGACCTCGTCGACCTCGAGCCACAGCGGGTGCGTGACGTCGTGGCGGATGAGCTCGAAGTTGGGCCTGTCGAGCAGGTGGGCGATGGTGCTCTTCTGGCTGGTGAAGAAGTTGTCGACGCAGATGACGTCCTGGCCGTCGTTCACCAGGCGTTCGCACAGGTGCGAGCCGACGAAGCCGGCGCCGCCGGTAACGAGGATGCGTCGAATGCTCAAGGCGTGGCTCCCGCGGGCGTGGTCGTGTGGCGTTGCTTGAGGTACGCGGCGTAGGCCTCGATCGTTCGCACCGGGTCGTGCTGTGCCGTGAACCCCAACCCCCGAGCCGTCTCGCTCATATTGGCCAGCGTGAAGTCCTGGTAGAAGCGTCGCACGCTCTCGGGCATCTCGAAGTACTCGGTGGCCAGTTCGGCCTCGCCCAACCCCAGCCCGCGACGCACGGCGTCGGCCAATTCGTTGAAGGTCGTGGGTTTGCCACTGCCGAGGTTGTACACGCCGGGCGTGGGCTTCCTAAAGTCGCCCAGGCCAAGGCCTGCAAGCACGCAGTCGACCACGTCGTCCACGTACACCTGGTCTCGCGCCTGATCACCGGGTGTGAACAGCCGCGGCGCCTTTCCTTCGAGCATCTGTTGGGCGAGCTTGTAGGCCATCGACGCCATCGGCCCCTTGTTCGATTCGCCCGGACCGAAGACGTTGAAGAAGCGCAGGCCCACGATGTGCGCGGCCGGATCGCGTGCCTGCACGCGCCGATGGCTGTTTTCCATGACCCACTTGCTGAAGCCGTAGATGTTGTCGGGCGTGCCCGCGGCGTCGAGGGAGAACGCGACGCGCTGGGCTGCCTGCGGCGGCGTGCCATACGTGGCCGCGCTGCTGGCGTATACGAGCCGATGGCCGGTTTCGCTCGCCGACTCGAGCAGTCCGTCCCATGCCGGGCCTGCGTTCTCGTCGAGCATCTGGGCCTCGTCCTCGACGGTGGTGTCCGTAATGGCCGCCATGTGCACGATGCCCACCGGCCGAGGTCCCAGAAGCGTGTGGAGGAACGACCAATCCTGGGCGATGACCTCGCACGAGACCGGGCCCAGGTCATGCCGCTCGTAGGCCTCGATGAGATTTCGGAACGAACCGACACGGAAGTCGTCGATGCAGATGACCTGGGCGTCGGGCCGGGCACGCGAGAGCGCCGCGCAGCAGTTGGAACCCACGAAGCCGGCCCCGCCGGTGACGATGTAGGTGGATGGCTCGCTCATGGAGCCAAGGGTAGGTCGTAAAGCCAGCTATTTCGGCTCCGCGGGAATATGGAGCACCTGCCCAGCCCGGATGCCACGGATCGACTTGAGGCCCAGTCGCTCGCGGTTGTAGGCATAGATGAACTCGGCGTGACGGGTGGTGTCGTAGTACCGCTGGGAAATGCCGCCAAGGGTGTCGCCATTCCGCACCACGTACTCGGTGTACTCAGCCTCGGGCGGGTCGGCGGGCGGCGCCGTAGTAGGATTGCCATCGGCGTCGACGAGCAACCCCTGCACGTTGTCCGGGTCGACTGGAACGCGCCAGACCTGCCCCGGAGTCAGGCGACGAGGATCCTTGTAGGGATTCGCCTGGGCGATGATGGGCGCCAGCGATTTGTCCCCGTAGTACCGACTGGCGACATCGCCGAGATTCCGATCGCTGGCCGTCGTCGTATGCAGATGGAACCGCGGCGGAAGCACGCCGAGCACGCCCGAATCGTGAACGATCGGGTCGACGATGGCGGGAGGTTCATCGGCCGGCGGTTCGGGATCCAAGGCCTCCGCGTATTCCACGGGATCGGAAGGCGGCAACGCCGCGATCGCGGACACATCGTCCGTGGCTTCACCGGCATCCTGCGTGGGCGGCTCGTTCGTGCTGGCCATCACCACCGGCGCCTCGCGATGCACGGGCCAAAGCCAGTAGACCGCGTTCCATAAGCCAGCCAGGGCGAGCAGCCCAATCGCGGTCTGCCGCAGGGAGCCCTGGTTGGCCTTGGGCGCGTCGGACATGCTCCTACCTCATCGGCTGGTCCGGGTCCTTGGCTGTCGTGGAACCCGGCTGGGGGCCCGAGAACGGGTTGTCTCCATCCGAAGCACCGCCACGATCGGTACCCCTTGCCGAGGGATCGGCCTTCCGCGACCACACCAGCGGAGCTGCCACGGCCACCGACGAGTACGTACCGACCACCATGCCCACCAGCAGCACGTAGGCAAACGGGCGCAGGCCCTCGCCGCCGGCAAAGTAGAGCACGATGACGGCGAACAGCGTGGTGCCCGAGGTAATGACCGTTCGGCTGAGCGTCTGATTCACCGACAGGTTCACCACGCGCCGGTTGGCGTACGGCAGCTTGCCGCGATTCTCGCGGATGCGGTCCATGATGATGATCGTGTCGTTCAGCGAGTAGCCGATGATCGTCAGCAACGCGGCAACGGTGTTCAGATCGATGCGGAACGGAAGCACGTTGAAGAAGCTGGCCACCCGAGCACCCGTGGGGAACTCATAGATTAGCTCGGCCATGGCGATCATGCCAAGGGCCAGGATCACGTCGTGCGCCAGCGCCGTGAGCGCCACCAGCGAGTAGCGGACCGAGCCGAATCGCACCCAGATGTAGATCGTGATCAGGACGAAGCTGATCACCACCGCGAAGACGGCGCGGCCGCGGAATTCCTCGGCAATGGCCGGGCTGAAGTTGCTGACGCTCGCCAGCGTCGTCGAAGTCGTCAGCGCACCGCGCACCAGGTCCCACTCGAGCTGCCCCACGTCCTGCCACCAGCGATCGCGATCGCTGAAGTAACTAGTCATCGGGTCGATCGTGAGGAGCACGGCCGAGCGAACGCTGTCATCCTCGTACCGCTCCAGTACGCGCAGCTCACGCGGGCGTCCGAGCGTCGATGAGAAGTCGGCCTGCCCGCGCAACAGGTCGATGCGCTGCTCGATCTGCGTGAGCGTCTGGCCTTGCGTGATGTTTTCCAGCACGACGGCCGCACCGCCAACGTAGCCGTCAATCTCGTCGCGGTACTGCGGCCGACCGATGTGCGAGCCAAGCGGCGCCGGACCGGTGATGGGATAGACCGGGCCGCGGCGGGCATCGGCGACATCCGCCTGGTCAAAGGTAACGGCGGCCTGGACGTCCAGCACGTCTTCAAAGGCACGGGCCAGTTCGTCCTGGACTTCATCCGAATTGGTCGCCAGGGTCTTGATCTGGAACGTATCGCTGGTGACCCCATCGTCTTCGGGGTCCAGCGGCACGATGTCGGCC
This sequence comes from Phycisphaerales bacterium, assembly GCA_040221175.1. Classification (NCBI taxonomy): domain Bacteria; kingdom Pseudomonadati; phylum Planctomycetota; class Phycisphaerae; order Phycisphaerales; species Phycisphaerales bacterium. Next base: position 336,644 of record JAVJVK010000001.1, on the reverse strand, counting down.
TGTTCCAGGAGCTTGAGCTGGCTTCCGTCGGGCGCTTCCTCGGCGACGCCCATGACCCGATCAAGGACGTCCTGGCGGGTGAGCATCTTGGGCTCGCCCGCTTCGTTCTCGCCGAAGCGCAGCACCACCTGTGTACCGCCCACGAACTCGGTGTCGAGCATGCGGTCGCGCTGATTGACGATGAGCGCCACACTCGCGAGCACGGCGAACAGCGAAATCGCCCAGCACACGTAGCGGGCCTTGATCCAGTCGAAGTTAGGTTCAAGCACGCGGTCGATGATCGGCAGCGCCGTTGCCAGCATGGCCGTCCTGGGCTTGCCCAACGCCTTGATGTTGGCGTCGTCCACCAGCACCGAAAGCAGCAGCCGGCTGATGATCAGGGCGGAGATCATGGTGCACACCACGCCCACGCCCAGGGTGATCGCAAAGCCCTTCACTTCCTGCGTGCCCACGCCCACGAGCACGACGCAGACGATGAGATTGGTCACGTTGCCATCGACGATGGCCGACAAGGCGCGCTGGTAGCCCAGCTTGGCCGACTGGGCCAGGTCGAGTCCGTTGCGAAGCTCTTCGCGGATGCGCTCGAAGATGAGCACGTTGGCGTCGACCGCCATGCCGAAGGTCAGAACCACGCCGGCGATGCCGGGCATGGTGAACGCCGACTGGTTGAGCGCCATGGCCCCGAGGATCAGAGCCGCGTTGCAGCCCAGGGCGATGACCGCCACGGCGCCGTACGCAAAGTAGTAGAGCATCATGAAGATGCTGACGGCGATCAGCGCATAGACGCCCGCACGCAGCCCGCTCTCCAGGTTGTCCTGGCCCAGGCTCGGGCCGATGGTGTTCTCGCTGATGGGCTCGGGGCTCAACCGTGCCTGCAGGGCGCCTGCGTTCAAGATCTGGATGATGTCGCGGAGCTCTTCCAGCGAGAAATCGCCCGAGATGCTGCCGCTGGTCGAGATGCGGCCCCGCAGCGTGGGGGCGGTGATGATGCGATCATCGAGGATGACCGCCATGTTGTCGCCCACGTGCTCGCCGGTCAGCTCGCCAAGCCGCTGGCCGCCCAGCGTGTCCATGTTGAAGACGATGTTGTTCCGACCGATCTCGTCGCGGCCCATGTAGGCCCTCGAGACCTGCCACTCGCCCTCGGCACTGGTCAGGCGGTTGCCGATCTGGTCCCACACCAGCATCCAGTACATGCCGTCGTAGGGCTCGACCACGAAGCCCCGCGATGCGAAGAACGAGACGGGGTCGGCCTCGAGGGCCTCGGCCTGCGCGAGCGTGTCGAACCACGACTCGACCTTGGCCAACCGCAGCCACACCGCACCCTCGGGGTTGGCATTGCGCGGACCGACCTCTCGGAGTTCTTCGCGAAGGGCGGTTTCGTCCGCCCGGCTGTTCGCCTCGACCGTGATGCGGAAGTCAAGCTCGCCCGAGCCTCGCAGCAGACGCTTGAGGTCCTGCGGATCGTCCAGCGAGCGGCGCTCTTCGGTGTACGTGGTGTAGGCGGCCAGCACACGTTCCAGCTCGGCCTGCAACGAGCTTTGGCCTTGGCCGTCGGCCGGAGCGGCCCGCTCCATGAGCGACGTCCACGCCCGCTCGAAGGGGCTGGGAAGCTCGACGACTTCCTTGAGCTCCGAGTCGATCTTGCGCGTGGGCGTGCGGCTGAACTCCAGCACGCGGCGCACCTCGGCGGGCGTGATCGAGAGCTTCAGCGCCTCGCTACGGGCATCGTCATAATCCAATGACGCCAACGCGGCTTCGGTCTCCGCGTCGTCGAGCGCCGACTCATCGGGCGATTCCTGGCTGAGGAGGTTGCGATACGCCTGCTCGGCTGCGACCAAGCGGTCGTAGGCTCGAGCGGCATTCTGCAGGCGATCGGCCAATTCGAGACTGTTCTCGCGGATGCGCTCGATCGCCGCCGCGCGGGCGTCGGGCTCTTCGCCCATCAACCGCTCGAAGCGCACCGGATCGATGGTGTACTGCTCGATCCGCTCGAGCTCGGCCTCGAAGTCTCGCCGAAGCTGCTTGACGGTCTCGGTGGGCAGCGGCATCGTGATTTCGAGGCGGTCACGCCCCACCGGCACGATGCTGATGTCCATCTGGTTGCCCGGATCGATGCGCTCACCCAGCACGGTCGCCAGTTGGTTAAGGATCTCCTGGGCATTCTGGCCAGGCTCGATCTGCACGGCATAGGTGAGCGTGACGCCACCTGCAAGATCCTTGCCCAGACGCAGCTTTTCTTTGGGGGGCATGAAGCCCCAGATCGCGAAGGCGAGCATCGCCATCGCCAGCAGGCCCCATCCCAGTCGGTTACGCATCATGTGTCGCGATTCCTCGTCGAGCGTGCTCGCTCGCCCGGCGATCCGGGCGCGTGCCGATCTCTCTATCAGTTCAGGGGTTGGAAGGCGCCGGCTCGGTCTCGGTCTCGGTCTCGGTCTCGGCCGGCTGGGCGTCGGACGAGCCGCCGCGCGAAGAAAGCACCTGCTGAATGGCGCTGCGGGCGAAGCGGACGCGGTTCTGGCCCGCGTCGTCGACCTTCAGCACAACCTCGTCGGTGCGTACTTCGGCAACGGTGCCGATGATGCCGCCGATGGTCTGGACCTTGTCCCCGCGCTTCAGGGCATTGAGCATTTCGTCACGCTCGCGCTTTTCCTTCTTCTGGCGGCGACCGCTGGTGAAAATCATCATCACCAGGAACACGCCCATGCCCAGCATGAGGATCATGATGGGATCGAACCCGCCCGGTCGTGCAGGCTGGGCGGGCTGCGTACCGGTCCCCGGCGCGCCGGTCGTGCCCTGGCCCGTGGCGCCCTGGCCGGTTGCGCCCGCGGGCGCCTCGCCGCTCAGCGGAGAAGCCTCCTGATACGCCAGGCCCAACGAGAAGCCCGTCAGGTCGGTCACGGAAAGAGAATTCGGCGGGAGCAAGCCTTCCACGGAGCGCGGTCCTGTTCGTTTCTGGGCCCGGCGAGTGCCGGACGGATCATTCCTCACCAACGCCGGACGGGCCGACGCGGGGGGCATGGTAAGCGGCCTGCGGGATGCCCGACGCCGCACCGGGCCAGCGAACCGCGAAGGCGGCCCAATCGTCGCTGGCGATGGTCTTTCGCAGCTCGCCCATCAGCCGCTGGAAGAACCTCAGGTTGTGCAGCGACACCAGGATCGGCCCGAGCATCTCCTGAGACATGAACAAATGCCTGATATATGCCCGGCTCGCGGGCCGCCCGGCGGTGGGCTGGCAGGCGGGGCAATCGCAGCCGGGCTCCAGGGGCTCGGGATCCTCGGCAAACTTTGCGTTCCGCAGCCGGATCTGGCCCTCGGGCACGAATGCATTGGCGTTGCGCCCATTCCTGCCCGGCAGCACGCAATCGAACATGTCCACGCCCGCGCACACGGCGGCGACGATGTCCCGGGGGTAGCCCACGCCCATGAGGTATCGAGGCTTGGCCTCGGGCAGCAGCGGCGCAGTGAAGCGCACGATGCGGGCGATGTCTTCGCTGGTTTCCCCTACGCTGACCCCGCCGATGGCGTAGCCGGGCAGGTCCACGCCCGTCACGCGCTCTGCCGACCAGCGGCGGGCGTCCTCGTCGGTGCCGCCCTGGACGATGCCGAAGAGGGCCTGGGCGTCAGACCTGGCGTGGGCCTGCTTGCAACGCTCGAGCCAGCGAATGGTCCGCTCGTTGGCGGTCTTAAGCCGCTGGGCATGGTCGTAGTTACCCTTGATGCGGTCGCGCTCGTGGGCGGCCTGGAGCTTCAGGCGTGTCTGCGAAACCGGGCCCTCCCCAAGATCGACCGCCGGGGGGCAATCATCGAAGGCCATGATGATGTCGGCGCCGATCTTGTTCTGGATCTCCATCGACACCTCGGGCGTCATCCGCAGCTTGCGCCCATCGATGATCGACCGGAAGGTCACGCCGTCCTCGTCGATGGCGTTGGTGTCGGCCATCGAATACGCCTGGTAGCCGCCCGAGTCGGTCAGGATCGGACCGTCCCAGCCCATGAAGCGGTGTGTACCGCCCATGCGGTCGATGAGTTCGGGACCGGGCCGCAGCCAGAGGTGGTAGGCGTTGTTCAGCACGACCTGCGCCCCCACCTGACGCAGTTGCTCGTTTGTCACGCCGCGCACGGTGGCGCGCGTGCCGACGGTCATGAACGCAGGCGTGTCGAACGTGCCGTGGGGCGTGGTGACCGTCCCCACCCGGCCGGCCGTCACGCGGCTGCGCTGCGAGATGTCGAAGGTGATGGCCATCGGCTAGCCGTGGCGCTGCCGGTCGGTCGCCTGGCGGAGCGTGGCCCGCTCTGCGTCGGTCAGGCTGCCCAGGCCCGAAGCCTGGACCTTCTCGAGCACGCGATCGACCTCGGCCTGGCTCGCACCGCCACCGCCCCTGGGCGTGCGGCCCCGCTTGGGTGTCTTGGGCTTGCGCGAATCGCCCAGCACATCGAAGAAGTCGATGAGGTGATGCGTGTTGCGGATGAAGTAGAAGCCTGCGATGGCGCCGCCCAGGTGGGCCGCCTCGCCCCCGGCGTTGTTGCTGCCCAGCAGCAGCATGAGCAATGCCAGGGCCACGAAGCCATAGGCAAACGTCTTCATCTTCATCGGGATGGGCGGGAACAGCAACTGCACAGTGGCATTGGGCGCGATGTATGCACAGGCCATGACCACGCCGAAGACGCCGGCCGAAGCGCCGATGAGCGGGGTGGCCGGGTCGTTCATGAGCAGGCCGGGCACGCGGAGCCCCAGCACCCCCCCGAGCAGGTTCAGCAGCAGGTACATCAGCCCGCCGAAGATGCCGCACACCAGATAGAAGGCCAGGAACTTCTTGGGCCCGAGTTGGTCTTCCACGAGCCGGCCGAGGAACCAGATGCCCAGCATGTTGAAGGCCAGGTGGAGCAGGCTGCCGTGGAGGAACTGGAACGTCAGGAACCGCCAGAAGCCCAGGTGGAAGATGGCCTCGGTCGTCGAGAAGTGGCCCCAGATGAAGAACGCCTGCCACACGCCGGGGGCGACGTACTTCACCAGTTCGATGATCACGTTCACCGCGATGACGAGCGTGCACATCGAGAAGGGCAGTCCCCCCGTCCGACCCGGCCGAAGGCCCGGCGGCGCCCGGTCGCCTCGCATGTACGTTCGATCGTGCAGGCCCATCGTGCGTTGGTCCGTCCTTGATGCTGTCCACTGAAACGAATCGACCAGTTCGTAGGGCCATCCTATGGCCTACCCGGCTCGATCCTGTCGCTTCTTCTGGGATACGCGGTCGAGGAACTTCCGTTCGCGCGGGGTGAGCGAGCCCATACCCTCTTCGGCGATCTTGGCCAGCAACGTCTCGACCCGGGCCTCTTCCTGCTGTCGCTTGCGGATCGCGGCCATCTGCGACCGCGTCGGGCGCTTTCGCTGCGGTCGCTCATCTTCGGATGGATAGGCGGCCGCGTACTGGGGCTCGAAGCCCATCATCTTCAGTCCCTGCTTTTGCTGCCAGCAGCTGAATCCGCCAAACAGGGCAATACCGAACAACAGCATCTCGCTGAAGGCAAAGGCCACGATCGTAAGCACCACGGCCGCCGCGATACCAATGTTGCAGGTGATCCACAGGCTCTTCTCGTAGCCCAGCTTTCGCCACAGCAGGCTCTGCACCACCCGGCCGGCGTCCATGGGGTACATGGGCACCAGCATGTTAAAAGCAAGCAGCACGGCGTTGATGTAGTGCAGCCAGAAGACCGTCCACGTCAGGTAGGCTCCTACGGGGATGCCGGCGACGTCGAACAGCAGCCTGCTGCTGGTGGGCCAGTTGGGCACGAAGGGGTTGAACACCACGTTGCGCCAGTCGCCGGTGATCGCCAGCACCGCGAGCCCCAATATGGGCAGCAGCACGGCGTTGACGCCCGGCCCACCCAGCACGGTGATCAGTTCGGCCTTCCATTGATGCGGCGGCCGGCAGAACGCCAGCCCACCCAGCGGCCAGAGCATGATCTCGTCGGCCTCGCCCTCGACCCATCGGCAGGCAAAGCAGTGGCCGTACTCGTGCAGCAGCACCAGACCGAAGACGCTGGTGAGCATGATCAGCGTGGGAGCGAAGCCAATCGAGTCTGGCGAGAGCGAGCGGATGAGCCAGATGAGCACGAAGATGATGAAGATGACGTGGAGCTTAACGGTAATGCCCCACAACCGATAGAGCGGCACGGCCCAGCGCATGGGGTTGTCGCCCTCGCCGAAGACGCGGGCCAGCCAGCTGCGCGGGCCGTTTCCCCGCCAGTGCTCGCTCACTCGCGCCCCCCCAGCAGGCCCGCCGCATGGGCCCGTACGATGGGGATCACGCTCTTGGCGTCCTGCAATCGGCCGTCCTCGATCATCCGCAGCGCCTCGTCGGCCTTCACTTCATGGACCTCGATGTGCTCGCCCTCGTCCAGGTCCTGGCCCACGTGGGTCAGGCCCCGGGCGATGAACACGTGCATCACCTCGTCGGTCATGCCCGGCGTGGTGTAGAACCGGCCGGCGGGCTCCAATGTTGCAGCCTCGTATCCGGTTTCTTCGATCAATTCGCGCCCGGCGCAGGCCATTGGCTCCTCGCCGGGGTCGATCGTGCCAGCGGGGATCTCCCAGAGCGTGCCGCCCACGGCCGGCCGCTGGTTGCGGATCATGATCAGCGTGGCGCAATCGTGCTCGGTCGCCTCGGTGAGGATCGGCAGGATGGCGCAGGCCCCGCCGTGGCGGACGACCGCCATCTCGCGCGTGGCATCGCCATCGCCGGGCAGCGTCAACAACTCGACGTTGAACTTCTTGCCCTCGTAGATGACCCGGGTGTCGATGGGCTGCGGCGTTGTGTCGGACCCGCCCACTTATGCTTTCCCGGCGGGCTGTCCGGCGAAGAGCGCGCTGCTTCCCAGCTCCTGCGCGATCACCAGCAGCCGGTTGTACTTGGCGTTGCGATCGCTACGGCAGGGGGCGCCGGTCTTAATCTGCCCGCAGTTGGTGGCCACGGCCAGGTCGGCGATGGTGCTGTCCTCGGTCTCGCCCGATCGGTGGCTCATCACGGCCCCGTAGCCGTTGCGCCTCGCCAGATCGACTGCCTCGAGGGTCTCGCTGAGCGTGCCGATCTGGTTGGGCTTGACCAGTATCGCGTTGGCGCAGCCCTCGTTCAATCCGCGCTGGAGGAACTTGATGTTCGTGACAAACAGGTCGTCGCCCACGAGTTGGACCTTGCTACCCAGCCGCTCGGTCAGCTTCTTCCAGCCGGCCCAGTCGTTCTCGTCCAGGCCGTCCTCGATGCTCCGCACCGGGTAGTTGTCGCACCAGGTTGCCCAGGTGTCGATGAGTTCGTCGCTGGTGATGATCGCCTGGTCGCTCTTGAACCGCTTGTAGCCTTCCTTCTTGTCCTTCTTCGCCTCGTTTGCCAGTTCGCTGGCGGCGGGGTCCAGGGCGATGAAGATTTGCTGGCCCCACGAATACCCGGCCTTCTTGGTGGCCTTCTCGAGGTACTGCAGCGCCTCCTCGGCGCTCTTGAAGTCGGGCGCGAAGCCGCCCTCATCGCCCACCGCCGTGCTCAGGCCGGCCTCGTGCAAGAGCCCCCTGAGCGCGTGGTAGATCTCCACGCCCGCGCGGAGCGCCGTCTCGAAGTCGTCAAAGCCCCAGGGCTGGACCATGAACTCCTGGAAGTCCAGGTTGTTGTCGGCGTGCTTGCCGCCGTTGATGACGTTGAGCATGGGCACAGGCAGCGTGCGCCCGCCCGCCCCGCCCACCGAGCGGTACAGGGGAAGCCCCGCCTCGGCCGCCACGGCGTGGGCCGCCGCCAGCGAGACGCCCAGGATGGCGTTGGCCCCCACCGAGCCCTTGTTGGCCGTGCCGTCGGCGGCGAGCATGGCGTGGTCCAGCGACGCCTGGTCGCGGGCGTCCAGGCCGATGATCGCCGGGGCGAGCTTCTCCCCCACGTTGCGGACCGCGGCGCTGACGCCCTTGCCCCCGAAGACGCTCCGGTCGCCGTCGCGGAGTTCCACGGCCTCGTGCTCGCCCGTGCTGGCCCCGCTGGGGACCATCGCCACCCCAACCGCCCCGCCGGCCAGCTCGACGGCGACGCGGACGGTGGGGTTGCCACGCGAATCGAGCACCCAACGGGCGCTCAGGCTGTCGACGCAGAACTCGTTCATGGGCGCGGGGACTCCTCTGGCCGGGGTCGAAATCGGGCCTTGGGGACAGGCTAGGCCCTTCCTGGACGGTATCCTCTTGCTATCGGTCCCCCGGCCCCGCCGCTTGCTCCGATGCCGTCGTCACGAACCTGGGAGTCGTTCCATGCCCAATAGCTTCGCCGATCGCCTGGACGCCCTGGCCGCCCGCATCATCGATCAGGGCGAGCTCGTGCTGCAGATGGTCGAGGGAGGCTTCGACCACCTCTTCGCCCCCGGCCAGGACGGGCTGGACGCCCTCAAGGCCGCCGAGGATGCGGTCGACGCGGCCGACGTGGGCATCGAGAAGGCCGCCGTCACGCTGCTGGGCGACGCGACCGACGTGGTCGAGGGGCCAGCCGCCCGCGGCGGGGTCGATCGCCTGCCCGACGCCGACCTTCGCCGGCTGCTGACCATCGTGAAGGTCAACAACGAGCTGGAGCGCATCGCCGACGCGGCGCTCGCCTGCGCCACGCTGGGCCAGCGATTGGCCGACGCCGGTTCTTCACCCCCCACGACCTTCCGCGTGCTGACCAACAGCGTGGTGGGCATCGTGCGCGACGCGATGCGGGCGATGGGCTCGCGCGATGCGCGGCTGGCCAGGGTCGTGCTGCAGAGCGACGAGGCGGTCGAGGCCTTCAAGGCCGCCCTCATGCGCGAGTGCGAGGCCAAGCTGCGCGGGGGCGACCTGGACGCCACCGCCGCGTTCCTCCTTCTCGAGATCGCAACCACGACCCACGCCATCGCCGAGCACGCGGCCAACATCGCCGAGCAACTGCTCTACCTCTACACCGGCACGATCGTGCGTCACGTGGAGGGCCGGTGGCAGGAGGTTGAGGTTGGGGGAGAAGCAATGCAGAGACGAAGAGACGAAGAAACGAAGTGAAGAGGTATCTACTGAGGCCTAGGCGTGGAATTCAACTTCGATCGCGCTACTCGGCCGGGATCGCCGCCAGCACGCTCGCGCCATCTCCTTCGAGCACCAGCACCCGCAAGCGCCCGCCGCGGTCGCTGATCTCGCTGACGTGGACGCAGCCCCTGGGGCCGATCGCCACGCCGATGGGCGACCAGCCGCGGTCGCTGGCGTAGATGGTTTCGACCGCACCCTCGGGCGCGATGCGCATGACGCGTCGCCCGGCGAAGTAGGTCACCAGCACGTTGCCATCCCCGTCGGTCGCCAGGCCGTAGAGGCGGTTCCACGTCGTCTCGGGGCCCGAGCGGAAGGGCGGGTCGGCGGGGTCGGCGTCGATGAGGCTCGGGCCCCGCGTGGTCACCGTGCACGCGCCGTCGCCATCGAAGGCGATCCGACGCACGCGGTCGCGGTCGAGCAATAGCACCGAGCCGTCGGGCATGGGCCGCATGTTGACGATCATGCGGAAGGTGGCTTCGTTGCCCGGGCCGTCGAGGTACAGCTCGCCCGCGAGCGCCCCGGCGATGGTGCGGACGCGCGAGCCATCGTGGTCGTCGGCATCGCGCCGGCGGATGATGGCGCGCCACCGGCCGTCCTCGCCGCGCACGGTGTGGGCGAAGACGACCGAGCCGTCGGCCATGCGGGCGAACGCGCTGGATCCGAAGCGTCCACGATCGGGCGGGGCGGGGATGAGGACGCGCCGCTCGCCGTCGGGCGCCAGCGTGCGGAGCGACTGGGGCGCCTGCTCGGAGCCGGTGTGCTCGCGCTCGTAGACCAGCGTGCCGTCGGATTCGAGCTGGAACTCGTGCGTCCATGAGTCAAGCACGGCCGGGCCGATCGAGCCGTCCGCCGCGATCCGCCAGATGGTCTCGCTGCCCACGTCGGCCAGGTACACGGCGCCATCGGCGGCGACCTCGAGCCCCGAGCCGGGGTGGGGAGCGGCCGACAGCGGCAGCAGGCGAAGGACGCTCAGGATGATCGCAGCGGATGCGGCTGGCATGGCGGGCCTCCGCGAACAAGGACGCGCCGGACCGGCTCAGCCGTCGGAAACGAACAACACGAGCACCCCCGCACCCGCGGCAACGAGGCCGCCGCCGACCAACAAGGCCCGAGCCGCCTTGCTGCCGAACAGCGCCGACCGCACCCGATGGGTGGGCAACTTCTCCATCGCGGGCCACGCGAAGATCCCCAGAGCCGCCGCGACCAAGCCGCCGATGATGAGGACGAGGCCCATGAGGGACGCTATGCGACTCGATCCGCGGGCGTCAGTCCAGCACGATCAACAGCGGCAGCACCATCAGCACGATCACCGCAGCCAGGGGCAGGGCCCAGTCGGCGTAGCCCCAGAACCGCGCCAGGGGGCCGGGGTTGTGGACCCGCTCGCCCGCGGCCGGCTTGCGCGCCGCCAGGTAGACCTCTTGCCCGAGGCTGGGAAAGAGTGCGCCCCAGAGCTGGTTCAGGCGGATCCACCAGCCGTGGTTCTCCAGCGGGCTCCTGGTCTGCCGGATCGCATGCGAGCCGGTCATCATCTCGATCTCGAGCCCCGCGTGCTGGCACAGCGTGCGCCAGGCGGCGGGGCAGAACTTGCGCACGTGGCCCCAGTGGCGGTTGCGGCCCCGGCGGTCGCGCTCGATGAGTTGCTTCGTGCGCACCTTCGCGATGGGCGTGGGGCCGACGGGCGTCCCCGCCAGAAACACACCGCCGGGCTTCAGGATGCGCGCGACTTCCCTGGCCGGGCCCTCGACGTCCTTGAGGTGCTCGAACACGTGCAGGCACACGACCGCGTCGGCGGTGTTGTCGTCAACGGGCAGCGCCTTGAGGAAGTCGCACGCGTGGGTCTGGTCGTACTTGGAGGCCACCAGCGAGGGGTGGTCGAGGTTGCCGTCCAGGCCGATCCAGCGGATGTTCGTCGGTGCGCCGTCTTCACCCTCGGTGAACCGCTTCATCCACCCGCGCTCGCAGCCCAGGTCGACCACGACGTACTCGCGCCCCTGCCTGGCGGCCTCGCGGGCGCCGTCCTGGATGGCCCGGGCCGCCCACCAGTAGCGCTGCAGCCGCAGGCTGTACCGCGCGCTTCCGATGTGCTCGGTGAGGCCCTCGTTGGGCTCGGTGAGGTCGACGCTGGTGCGGTAGTCCATCAGCGGCCAGTGAAGGAAGGCGAGCTTGGAGATGGACTTCTTCGCGGAGGTGGTTTTCATGCGTGCATCCATGCGCGTGCCGTGAACAAAAACTCAGACCGATGGGATGGGCAAAAAGATGCCCCGCATGGGCGGGGCGCGAAAGCGTCCGTCCAGGAGCGGTCCCTACAGATTCCCCCGCTTCTCCTGCTCCAGCTCCAACGCCTCGAACAGCGCCTTGAAGTTGCCCTTGCCGAAGCTCTGCGAACCCCTGCGGCTGATGATCTCGAAGAACAGGGTCGGGCGGTCCTGGAGCGGCTTGGTGAACAGCTGCAGCAGGTACCCCTCGTCGTCGGCGTCCACCAGGATGCCCAGGTCCTTGATCTTCTCGTGGTCTTCCTTCACCGCCTCGTGGCCGTTCTCGGTGAGCATGGTGTTCACGCGGTCCCAGACCAGCTCGTAGTAGGTGTCCGGCAGGCTCAGGAAGTCCACGCCGCGGCGGCGAAGCTCGGCGACCGAGTGAAGCTCGTCGTCAGTGCGCAGGGCCAGGTGCTGCACGCCCGGCGTCATGCTGTGCCACTCCAGGTACTCGAGGATCTGGCTCTTCTTCTTGCCCGGGGCGGGCTCGTTGATGGGCATCTTGATGAGGTTGTTGCCGCTGGCCATGACCTTCGACATGAGCGCGCTGTACTCGGTCGAGATGTCGGCGTCGTCGAAGTGCTTGAACATCGCGAAGCCCATCACCTTCTCGTACCACTCCACCCAGTGGTTCATCTTGCCCTCTTCGACGTTGCCCACGCAGTGGTCGACGAAGCGCAAGCCGCAGGGATGCTGCTTGTTGTAGTCGTTGAGCGCGAAGTTGACGTACGTGCGGAAGCCCGGGGCGAACTCGCCGCCGCTCTTGATCTTGTCGAGCGCGTACGCCCCCTCGCGGCTGACGAAGCTGTGCACCGAGCGGCCGTAGGTCTTGATGCCCGCCATGGTGACCGAGCCGTTCTCGTCGCTGTAGGTCACCGGCTCGTAGGCGCTCTCGCCGCCGTTGCGCAGCACCTGCTCGTAGGCGGCGGTCGCGTCGGCGACGGTGAGGGCCACGTCCTTCACGCCGTCGCCATAGGCCCGCAGCTCGTCGTTGATGGGGTCATCGGGCGTCAACGGGGTGGTGAGAAGGAGACGGATGTTGCCCTGGGTCAGCAGGTAGTCGGCCGTGCGCCGGCTGCCGGTGGTCAGGTCCGAGACCTGCTGCACCTGGAAGCCGAAGAGCTGGGCGTAGAAGACGGCCGCCTGCTTGGCGTTGCCGACGTAGAAGCGGACGTGGTCGATGTCGATCAGGTCGAGCGGGTCGACGACCTTGCTCGAGCTGGTGCTGGTGGCGGCGGAGGTCATGGGAAAGTCTCCGTGATCGGCTCACCCCGCGCCCGGTGGGCCGGCCACGCTCGCCGGATCGATTGCCCGGGTCTACGCGAAGGCCGGCCGATGCGGGAGGCCGCGTCGGGGCATTATACGCGAACGGGCCGGAATCGGATGAATCCCCGCCCCGCGGGCGTTAGGCTTGTGTGATGGCATCCGACGACACGCCCCGCCGCGGTTTCTGGCGCTCGGCCCGGGCCCTGGCCCGCCAGTGGACGCCCATCGTCGCCGAGCGCGTCCGCGAGCGGACGGGCCTGGGCGCCCCCAGCGAGCCCATGGCCCCCGCGGGCTCGCTGCCCGACCGTGATCAATGGGAGGCGGCGACGTTCGGCGCCTTCTGGTTCGGCCAGGCGACGTCCATGCTGCGGGTCGGCAACCAGACGATCCTGACCGACCCCCACTTCGCCGAGCACGCCGGCGTCGGCCTGCGCGGCAAGCCGACGGGCCGCCGCCGCTCGATCGCCCTGCCCGCGACCGTCGACGACCTGCCGCCGATTGACGTTCTAGTCCTCACCCACGCCCACATGGACCACTGGCACACCCCGACCCTCCGCCAACTGGTCCGCCCCACCACCACCGTCGTCGTCCCCAAGCACACCCGCAAGCTGCTGCCCGATCGCGGCCGCGGCTTCAGGCACGTCATCGAGCTGCGCTGGCAGGAGACGGAAGATTTGAACGGCTTCAGCGTCACCGCCTGGCCCTGCAAGCACTGGGGCGCGCGGTACCTGATCGACCGCTTCCGCGGCTACAACGCGTACGTCATCGAGGACGACACCCGCAAGCTCCTCTTCGCCGGCGACACCGCGGATACCGACGCGTTCGATTCACTCGCGGACGAATCGAACCCCATCGACACCGCCATCCTGGGCATCGGCAACAGCTACGAGCCCTGGGACGCGGTGCACGCAACTCCTGAGCAGGCCGCCGCCATGGCCCAGCGCATGGGCGCCGCCCGCCTCATGCCCATCCACCACAGCACGTTTCATGACGCCGTGGAGCCGGTGGGCCAGCCGCTGGAGCGGCTCAAGAAGATCTGGTCGCCGCGCGAGACGATCTGCGAGGGCGTGGGCGAGGTGCACCTGGAGTAAGAGAGCAATGGGGACCGGGCACCAGGCAATGGGTCCGGATACGTGGAGCTTGGCCCCTGCCAACCCATTGCCCATCGCCTATTGCCCATTGCCCACCCACGGGCTAGCCCGCATATGAACATCGACCTACCCAACGTCGAACCGCAGCCGTACCACCGTCCATCATCGGTCCCGGAAGCACCAGCGTCGGAGGCGGATGCACCAGGATCCAGGGCCGATGCAGGTGCTCCCAGGGCGGATGCTGGTGCTTCCAGGACGGATGCAGGTGCCCGGAAGGCCGATGCAGCAGGGTCCAGGGCGGATGCGGCTGCCAGGAACGCGGATGCAGCAGGGGCCAGGGCGGATGCTGGTGGGTCCGGGGTGGATGCAGCAGGGTCCGAGGCGGATGCTGGTGCCGGGAAGGCCGATCAAGCCCCCGCCGGGGCCGATCGGGGTGCGGGAAAGCCCGGCGCGGGTGGGGTTGGGGCCGATGAGGGGCGCATGTCGTGCCGCCACGCCACGCCCCGGTGCGCGCATCCGCTGCTGCGCCCACGGCACGGCCATGACGCAAGCGGCCCGCACGTGCGGGCCGCTCCTGAGAGGATGATGGCCCCAGCCGTTACGGCCCCGTCGCTGCGTCGTAGGCGTCATGGTACAAGATGGCGTCGGTCGCGTCGGTCGTGCCGTCGGTGTTCATGTCCACGCGGCGGGCGCCGGCGTTGAACAGGTCGTTAAACATGGCCATGTCGTAGAGGTCGGTGCCCTCATCGAAGTTGAGGTTCGAGTTGCCGCAGTTGAACACGCTCTGGAAGAGCCACACGTCGCGCCGATCGAGCACGGTCGGGCCGTCGGCGACGTCGTGGACCAGCGTGTGTACCGACCAGAACGAACAGCCCGTGACCGGATCGGCCTGCATCTCGGCGAAGTCGGCCCACGCGTTGGCCGAGCCCGTGTAGGCGTAGGACGGGCCCGTCTTCACGATCACCTCGCTGTTGGGCACGATGCCGTCGTAGGTGCTGTTGAGAGTAACGCGCCGCACCTGCGGCCAGGTGTTGGCGTCGGAATAGGTGTACTCGATGTAGGCCACGCCCTGCTCGGTCACGCCGATGACCGGGTGGTAATGGTCGCCGGTGGTGTCGCCGTGGTCGATGCGACCGACGGCGTCGAAGGTGGGGTTCCAGCTCGTGGTCTCGAAGTTGGTCAAGTCCGGATCGATGACGTACCACTGCACGACGAGTTGGTCGACGGGCGTGCCGTCATCATCGGGGTTGACCGCGTGGGCGGCGAAAATGCGCGGGTCGTTGTTGGCGTCTCGCACCAGCACGGCGGTATGGATGTGGCCCTCGGGGACCGGTGGGCTCCAGCCGCTGTCCGGCGTGCGCGGGTTAGGGCCGGAAATATGGTAGTGGTCTGCTGCGTCGCCGAGGAGGATGTCCAGACTGGCCCCGACGGTCTTCTGGCGGACCTGCCAGTCCGGGTCGGGCTCCAGTTCCTCGTCCCAATACAGCCCGCAGAGGCGGATGCCCGTGCTCACTCCTGAGATGTCGTCGGGGTCGTTGATGAAGAAGGTCTTGTTCTCGAACTGCTCGAAGGGTTCCTGCACGGACATGTAGTACGTCGACCGATCTTCTTCCAGCTCGTCTCCGTCGAACCGCACGAACGTGATGTCCGACTCGTCCGGGCGATCGCCCGCGAGGATGGATTTGGTGGCTCCGTCGTGCGTCCTGGGGATGATGGTGAGCGTATTCGCGTTGTCTGGAAAGCCGAACGCTCCCCAGGACGCGATGATCACCGCACGCTCGTCGAACGCGAGGGTGGGACGATCGGCGAGCCTGATGTAGCCGGTGTGCCCGGGTTCGCCCTGATACGGAAGCAAGGCCGTTGAACGCAAGTCGAATGGCTCGCCATCGCGCACGGTCGGCGGCGACGCCGACGCGTTGCCGGTGAAGTAGAACCAGTGGTCGCTGCTGAAGTCGTCGATCGTGCCGTTTTCGAGCCTCGAGACCGCCATGTGGATGCGGGCCATGCTCCCTCCGCCTGCGCTGGATGGGTCTCGTGTGTTGTCCTCGCTGTAGATCATCCACAGGCGGTTGTCGATCGGGTCGTAATCGACCTGCGGATCGAAGAGGCGGCCGTAGGTGGCATCGAACTTCTTGAACGGGAAGTTCGAGGTGTCGCCCACCTGGAAGGTCGCCAGGGGCGAGCCGCCCGTGCGCGCGAACAGTGAGACACTCATGTTGCTGGTGACCACCACCGCGTCGGCGTTGACACCGATGCCCGCGTCGGTGGCCCGCCAGCCCTCCGTCTCATCGTCGTCGGTGGTGAAGGCGGTCTGGTGCACCTGGGCGTGCAGCGGCGTGGCCAGGGCGGCCAGCAGGCCGATCGCGGCGGGGCCAAGGGTCGTGCATGTTCGCATTTGTCGTTCTCCGTTTCCTTGCCAGGGTGGATGGTCATCGACGAGACAATGTACCCGAGACCCCCGCCACGGCACAAGGCCATTTTGGGGTGGCTAGGCATGATGTCGCAAGATCGACACAATGCAATACCTGCAAGTTGCCTTGCATTGACCCGGCGTTTCGGTCATACTGTGGGCATGGGACGACCTATCGCCATCCTGCCCTCCATCGCCTGCCTTGTGCTCATTTCGGGTTCGGCTTTCGCCCAGTGCGATATCGAGCGGCTGACGCCGCCGGTGGGGCCCAACGGTGGGGACTTTGGAAACCGAGTAGCCTTTCATGGCGAGAGCATACTCATCGCCGACCGTTCGGCGGCGACCTTGTGTCCGGTTGTTTTTGGATGCGGAACCGGGGCGGTGTATTTCTTCCAACTCGTCGCTGGTCAGTGGGAGCGCGTGCAGCGCATCTTGCCGGACGACGTCCAGGCCGGGGACTTCTATGGATCGTCCATGGACCTTCGCGACGACAGGCTCATCGTCGGTTCTTCGAGAGCTGATTTGGCCGGCCCGGAGACCGGCGGGGCATATATCTACGACTTCGACGGCGCGCAGTGGGTCGAGACCGGACGGATACCGTCGCCCAGGCCCCGGGCGTTCGCCGGGTTTGGCCGCCAGGTCGTCATCGAGGGCGGTGTCGCCCTCGTGCAGCAGGGAGGGACGCTGTATGTATACCAAGAGCAGATAACGGGCCAGTGGGTTCTCAGGGACGAGTTGGTGTCGCCCGATGGCGAGGGCGGCTACTTCGGCGGACACTCGAACGCCCTGACCGACGACTGGCTATTCGTGGGGACGCCATTTGACGACAGCATCGCCGTGAACGTGGGCTCGGTGTACGTCTTCCGGCGCGACGGGCCGACCGACTTCGTCTTCCACCAGAAGATCGATGCGCCCGATCCGGGCCGGACCCCGCGGTTCGGCTCGTCCATCGCGACCGAAGGCAACGACCTGTTCATTGGTGGTCCGACCGCCGATGGCGCTTTCGAGGCGGAGGGCGCAGTCTTTCACTTTGAACTGGTCGATGGGCTGTGGGTGTTGCGCCAGGAGATCACTCATGATGATCATCCGGACCGGGGCGACTACTTCGGCAGCGCAATCTCACTACACGGCGACACACTGGCCGTCAGCGCCCACCTGAAGCGCACGCCCACGACGTTCGGCGTGGTCTACGTCTTCGAGCGCGGCGTCGACGGCCAATGGTCACAGCGAGCCCGACTGATCCCTGAAACGCTCTCCTCGCCCTTCGGCGTTGCCGTCGCGACCAATGGTCGCCGGATCGTGGCCGGCGCGGAAAACGAGGGGGTTGAAGGTTCTCCGTTGGGTGCGGCCCACGTCTTTGATCTCACCTGCTACCTCTGCCCCCCCGACCTCGACGCCGACGGCGCGCTCACCGTCTTCGACTTCCTGCTCTTCTTCAACCTCTTCGACGACGGCGACGCCCAGGCCGACTTCGACGGCGACGGCGAGCTGACCATCTTCGACTTCCTGGCCTTCCAGACGGCCTTCGACGCGGGGTGCGCGTAAGAGGGCAATAGCCGCCGGGCAATGGGCAATGGGGTCGGAGCGGGGGCGTGCGTCCGTTCTGGGACCCATTGCCCATTGCCTCGTCCCCATTGCCTGCGCAGCATCGCCCGCGTGCTCACGCAGCGCGGCTCGGCCGGGATCCTCTACGGAGTAGCCCCGCCATGGCGTGGCCCCCCGCGGAGCGGGTCCCATCACGAAACGGCCCTGACGGTCTCCCAGGCCGCACCCGCGGCGTGATCGGACGCTCACCGCCAGAAAGTGTCGCGATTTCGTGGCCGACGGCTGGAGTGGATCGCGGATCGCGGCGATGACCCTTTCGAGCCCGGCGGCATTCGCTCGAACGAATCGAGCGGCCGACCGAGCACGGACATGGGGGCGGGCCACCGGGCGCGTCGCCGCAACGAAAGGGCATACCAATGCCACGGATTCCGAACGACGAGGCCGGGATGATCAGCTGGGCCGCCTACCACCTGGCCCTGTGGGCCGGGCAGGGCGTGGCCCCGACCATCGGCATGACACCCGAACAGGTGGCGGCCGCGCAGCTCGAGCTGGACCAGGCATCCGCGGCGCTCCAGGCCGCGGAAACTATCAGGGCGCAGAGCCTGGCAAAAACCCAGGACAAGGACCAGAAGGTCGACGCGCTCCGCGGCACACTCGGCGGCCTGGTCACCCAGGTCGACGGCTTCGCCAAGGCCACCAAGGACCAGAGCGTGTACGCCAAGGCCCAGATCCCCGAGCCGGCGCCCAAGACGCCCCGCAGCGAGGCCGACACGCCCAGCGACCTTGCGACCCAGAGCCAGACCGACGGCTCGGTGCTGGTGACCTTCGAGGCCAACAAGGGCCCGGGCACGGTCTTCCTGCTGCAGCGCCAGGTCGTCGGCGAGGGCGGGACCATCGGCGACTGGGCCGACCTGGCCACGCTGAGCGACAAGCAGTTCCTCGACGAGAATGTGCCCACCGGCATCCGCCAACTCAACTACCGCGTGCGTGCCCAGACCACCAACGGCGTGCTCAGCCCGTGGAGCTTCCCGGTGCCCTTCTATCTGGGGACTGGCGGCGGTTCGGGCGCCACCGCCCGGGCCACGACGGGCGCGAAGCCCGATGGCGGCGTCACCATCGAGGACGCACAGGCCCTTAAGGACGCCCAGACCGCCAAGGGCAAGGGCCAGGCCGGCTGAACCGATCAGGAACGAGCGATCGTGCGATTGCGATGCGGCGGATGGGCATGGGACCGTCCGCCGCGTTGCATTCAGCCCGGGTCGATGCGAGCCGATATACTCTCGCCATGGCACGCCCGGTTCTCTTGACTACGACCACGACGACCACCCCCGCGAACCGCCCCCGCGGCTAGCCTCGGCGTGCCCACACACGATTCCCGAGCCCGGCCGCACGGCCGGGTTTTTGTTTGGCCATCCCCTACCCTTGACCCTGTCCCGCCGAACCAGCCCCCACGGAAGCACCAATATGAGCCATCAAGTCACCATCACCCTCCCCGACGGCTCCCACAAGCACTTCGACGCCCCCGTGACGCCCCTGGAAGTTGCCCGGAGCATCGGCGATCGGCTCGCGAAGGCCGCCGTGGGCGCCCGCATCAACGGCGAGCTGGCCGACCTGAACACCCCCATCGTCGCGAGCTGCAAGCTCGCCATCCTCACCGAAAAGACCAAGGGCGGCAAGCCCGACGAGGGCGCGATGTACCTGCTGCGGCACTCCACCGCCCACGTCATGGCCGAGGCGATCCAGCGCATCGTGCCCGGGGCGATGCTGGTCTATGGCCCGCCGCTGGAGACCGGCTTCTACTACGACATCGCCTTCCCCGAGGACCGCCCCCTGCGCGAGGGCGACTTCGAGGCCATCGAGGCCGAGATGGCCAGGATCGTCAAGGAAGACCGGCCCTTCACCCGGTACGAGCTGGAGTACAGCGAGGGCCTCGAGAAGCTCAAGAAAGAGGGCAGCAAGTACAAGCTCGACAACGCCCACCGCGCCCACGAGGCCGGCAGCCTCAAGCTCTCGTTCTACGCCACCGGCGAGCCGGGCAAGGACTGGGAGGACCTGTGCCGCGGCCCGCACGTGCCCAGCACCGGCCGCATCGGCGCGTTCAAGGTCATGTCGCTCGCCAGCAGCTACTGGCACGGCGACGAGAACAGCGACCGCCTGACCCGCGTCTACGGCACCAGCTTCTTCAGCAAGAAGGACCTGGACGAATACCTCGATCGGTTGGAACAGGCCAAGCAGCGCGACCACCGCGTGCTGGGCAAGAAGCTGGGGCTCTTCCACATCGACGAGACCGTCGGCCAGGGGCTCGTCCTCTGGACCCCCGCGGGCGCAACCATCCGCCAGGAACTGCAGCGCTTCATCGGCGCCGAACTGACTCGACAGGGCTACCACGAGGTCTTCACCCCGCACATCGGCAAGCTCGACCTCTACCGCACCAGCGGGCACTTCCCGTACTACGCCGACAGCCAGTTCCCGCCGCTGGTCGATCGCGAGCACATGCACAAGCTCAGCGAGGAGGGCTGCACCTGCGCACAGCTGAGCAACAATCTCAAGGTCGGCCAGATCGAGGGCTTCATGCTAAAGCCCATGAACTGCCCGCACCACATCAAGATCTACGACAGCCAGCCGCACAGCTACCGCGACCTGCCGCTGCGGCTCGCCGAGTTCGGCACCGTGTACCGCTGGGAGCAATCGGGCGAGCTCAACGGCATGACCCGCGTGCGCGGCTTCACCCAGGACGACGCCCACTTGTTCTGCACCCCAGAACAGGTCGGCCAGGAAGTCCAGGGCTGCCTCGAGCTGGTCAAGATCATCTTCGGCGCGCTGGGCATGGAGGACTACCGCGTGCGCGTCGGCCTGCGCGACCCCGACAGCGGCAAGTACACCGGCGACGCGGCCAACTGGGACAAGGCCGAGGAGGCCTGCCGCCAGGCCGCGAAGTCGCTCGGCGTGCCCTTCACCGAGGAGCCCGGCGAGGCCGCGTTCTATGGGCCCAAGATCGACTTCGTCGTGCGCGACGTGATCGGCCGCGAGTGGCAGCTCGGCACCGTCCAGGTCGATTACAACCTGCCCGAGCGCTTCGACCTGACCTACATCGGCCCCGACAACCAGCCGCATCGCCCCGTGATGATCCACCGCGCGCCCTTCGGATCGATGGAACGCTTCATCGGCGTCCTGATCGAGCACTTCGGCGGTGCTTTTCCCCTGTGGCTGAGTCCTGAACAAGTCCGCGTGCTGCCCATCAGCGAGAAGAGCAGCGAGTACGCCCACAACGTGCTGACCGCCCTCAAGACCGCGGGCATCCGCGCCACCGTGGACGATTCGGACGGTCGCATCCAGGCCAAGATCAAGCACGCCGCCGAGATGCGCATCCCCTACCTGGCGGTCGTTGGTCCGCGCGACGCAGAGAACAACCAGGTCTCCATCCGCGCTCGAGGCGTGCAGAAGGACCTGGGCGCGCTGCGGCTGGACGAGTTCATCCAGGCGCTGACCGAGGAACGCGAGAGCAAGGGGACCGAATCGGTCCGAAACCGATTTGCAGAGCCAGCCACCGCTTGAGCCAGAGAAACAAGAAACCCGGATTGCTCCGGGTCCATGGTCTCGAAGTCATGTCGTTCGCGGTCAGCCCTCGTCGTCATCATCGTCGGGCGACGCGCTCTCGCCGGAATCCACGGGGTCGGGAAGCGGCGCCGGCTCGCCGCGCGGGGCGTCGGGCCGTGGATACTCGGGCGTCTTGCGCTCGAACCAATCGATGCGGCGCACGCCCTCGGGCGGGCACGGCATCGCATCCTGTTCGATGATCTCGCCGCTCTGGCCCGACTTGACCTCCCAGCGCATTTCGTCGGGCATGACGATGTTGCCCTTGTCGCCATCGTGGAAGGTGATCTTCATTGAGTTGCCCACGCCTAGCTCGTATCGCCACAGCTCATCGCCCGTGCGTGTGTCGACCAGCACGAGGGTCTTGGGACTGAACGTCCGGCTGACGTAGGGATGCCTGTCCTTCGAGTTGCCAAAGCAGCCACCGAGCAACACGGCGCCGCTGGCGAGCGACAGGGCGGCAACGAGGGCGATACGCGAGCAACTGGGGCTTGTCTTCATCGAAGGCTCCGCAAGGAAGGGCGGGGGTACACAAATCCGGCTCCACAACCCGATCGAAGTACGACGGGCATTGCCATAGGTTCGAGGAGTCCCACTGGCCCCCAACCGTATCTCTCCTCTATCGTCAGGACAGCCCGCCGAACTCATACCAACGGGCCCAAGAATCATCAAGAAGGCCCCACATGACCCAAACAATACCCGGCTTTGCATCCGACGATCTGCCCTTTCGCATCGGCCACGGCTACGACCTCCACCGCCTGGAGCCCGTCGCCCCCCGGGGGGCGGGCAAGCCGCTGATCATCGCGGGCGTGGTCCTGCCCTGGGACGACGAGGAGCCCCGCGGCCCGGTGGCACACTCCGACGGCGACGCCCTGCTGCACGCGCTGACCGACGCGCTGCTGGGGGCCGCGGGCCTGCCGGACATCGGCCAGCTCTTCCCGAACGACGATCCTGCCAACGAGGGACGCGACTCCTCGGATTTCCTCGCCGAAGCGGTTCGCCTCGTGCGCAGCGGCGGCTGGGAGGTGGCCAACGTCGATCTGACGGTGCTGCTGCAACGCCCGAAACTCGGACCGCACAAGGCGGCGATCCGCGATCGCCTGGCACGACTGCTGGGCCTGCCGCCCGATCGGGTCAATCTCAAGGGAAAAACGGGCGAACACGTGGGGCCGGTGGGAGAGGGCCGGGCCATCGAAGCGCACGCTGTCGTGCTGCTCAGCCGCGGCACATGATCGCCGCGCGGCTTAACGTCCGGGCGTACGCTGCGGGCTTCGGTGCTTGTGCTCGATCTGGCCGGCCGGCCGATCGGGCTGGAGGCGATCCCGCAAAGCGGGCGAGGCCTTGAAGCGACACGTCTCGCTGGCGGGAATGCGGATGGGCTCGCCCGTCAGCGGATTGGTGCCGCGACGTGGCTCGCGATGCCGACGGGTAAACGCGCCGAAACCAGTAATCTTGACTCTTCCGTCTTCGACCAGGCCGCGGGTGATTCCTTCCAGCACCGCATCGACGTATACGGTGGCGTCGCTTCGGGTCACGCCCAGGCTTGCGGCGACATGATCGACGAGGTGGCTCTTGTTCATAAAGCAGGCTCCGCTTCGGCGCTGCCCGGGGAACACACAGGTCATCGCTGCATTACTGTCTTGCATTCCTGGGATCGGATATCGGTGCCACAATCCCGTAAGGTGAAACTATTCTGACGCTTTCCCGCATTGGCGCCGACGAGCCCGCGGAGGCCACCGCGTCTGGCACGGCGTCCGAGGTATGATGAAACTTACCATGCCAGACCGCCCCATGGTCATCCAGACCGAAACGCTCGACCCCACCGCACAGGCCTGGTTGCGCGAGCACGCCGACCTTCGGGTCTGCCCTCACGAGAGCCCGGAGTTCGTCGATCTGCTGCCACGAGCCGAAGGCCTGGTCGTCCGAACTTACACCCGCGTCGACGATGCGCTGCTGGCACGAGCGCCGCGTCTCAAGGTCGTCGGTCGAGCGGGCGTGGCGCTCGAGAACATCGACATCCAAGCCTGCCGGGCCCGCGGCATCGAGGTCGTCCACACGCCAGCCGCCAATACCCAGGCCGTCGTCGAGTTCGTCCTGTGCCTGCTCCTGGACGCCCTGAGGCCACGCGTCTTCCTCGAAGGACCGCTCGAGGGCCGGGCCTGGCACGACGCCCGAAACGATCTGCAGGGTGAGGTCCACCTTGCCGACCTGACCATTGGCGTCCTGGGCTTCGGCCGCATCGGCAGCCGCGTGGGCAGGGCCCTGACGGCGCTGGGTTGCACGGTGCTCTTCCACGACATCAAGGACATACCGAACGGCCAGCACCACGGCTGCACCCCGGTGTCGCTTTCTGAATTACAGGAGAGCGTGGATGTTCTCACGATCCACGTGGACTGGGCCGCCGGCAACCATCACCTGGTCAATGCCGGCTTCCTGGATCGGTTGCGGCCGGGGTGCATCGTCGTCAACACCAGCCGGGGCCTGGTGATCGATCCGCACGCGCTCGCCGGCTGGCTGAAGGCCAATCCCAAGGCCCGGGCCCTGCTCGACGTGCACGACCCCCACGAGCCGCTGGACGCGGACTACCCGCTGCTGGGCCTGCCCAATGCCCACCTGACCCCCCACATCGCCGCCGCCACCGCGCCCGCGCGGCTGAACATGAGCTGGGTGGTGCGAGACGTGGTGGCGGTGCTGGAGGGCCGCAAGCCCGAGCATCCGGCGCCGGGTTGACGCCGACGCGTTACTCGGCGCTCCACACCACGTTGCCCGCCTCGTCGTAGAACTTCGCCACGGGTTGGCCCGAGCGCATCACGCCGAAGAACGCCCGGCTGTTGCCGTTCTCGTCGGCAAAGCCGATGCGCAGGGCTTCCTTGGTGAACCCGAGCCACGCGCGCGTGTGGCCCATGTCGTCGGCCAGGGTGAGCCCCGGGCCCGAGGCCGAGAGCGCCACCTTCAGCCGCACCGCGCCGGCGTCGTCCAGGAAGACCAGGGACGGCCCATCGGGGTCGGCCCGAACGAGGGCGCGCTCGACCCCGGTCGAGTCCACCAATCGCAGCGATTGCGTCTGGATGGCCTGGGCGACCTGGGCCTCGAGCGCCGCGATGCGGGCTTCCAGTTCGGCCACGCGATCGCCGGCCGAGCCCGCGCCGCCGCTGCTACCGTGCGCCTGATCCGAGTCGTGCATCTGCTGGGACATGCGAACCTCCTGTCCGCTTCGTCCCCCCTCGTGCGAACCCTATCCGCCCGGCGAGCACAAATCCCCGGGACCGCCGTACGCGCGTCGAAAGGAGCCCAACGCATGCCCACCCCGGCCCGAACGCTCGCGAACGCCCTGGCCGCCACGGGAACGCTCGCCGTCGCCGTGGCGATCGCCCTGCCGATGCTGGGCTTCACGCGGTCGAACACCGCCAGCCACGCCGCCCTCTTGCAGGCCCGCTCGGTGGCGCTGGGCATCGAGGCCATGGCCTTCGACGCGGGCGTGTACGCGCCGGCCTTCCGCACCGCGCTCGATGGGTCCATCACGCACCACTCGGCCGTGCTCGTCGCCGGTGGCTACGCGGCGGCGGCCGACTTCACCAGCCCGCTGGCGCCCGATGGGGGCGCGCCCGCGGCCGGAGACCACGTCGCCCAGGTCGACCGCACCGCGTTCACCGTCAACGGCGCCATCATGCCGCCCGAGCCGCTGGCGTACTCGGGCACCGACCGCCACTACCGCCTCGTCCGCCACGCGGCAGCGTCGCTGCAGTCGGGATCGCGGCTCGTGCGACGTGGCGACGCGATCGACCCCGCCCGGACGCTGCTGGTCACCGAGTGGCTCGTGAGCGACGGCTACGCGGCGCTCGCCCAGGGCCCGACCATCATGAGCCACCGGCCCATCGTTCCCTTCGTGGGCGTCACCGCCGGCCGCAGCCCGGAGCGCGAGCCGACCTCGGGCGCGGGTACGGGCGCGGGCGACGCTCCCTTCGCCTACCCCGAGGTGGATGACGTCTTCACCGACAACGCCCGCTTCGGCGAGGCCCTGACCAGCCGCGGCGCGACCGAGATCAACGCCATGGGCCGCGCCCATTCCGGCGGGGCGGCCGCCATGATCATGCTCGACGGCTCGGCCCGCCTGGCGACGCCCCGCCAGAGCGTCGAGCAGCGGCTGTGGGGCGAGGCGTTCCACGCGATCACCGGCGGCCGGGGCGTGCGCTAGGCCCAGCGCCGCCCCCGCATTCCCGCCTATCCTGCCCCCGTGATCAGGATCGAGCGCATCACGCCCACGAGCCCGCTCTACTCGAGCTCGGTCGCCCTGCGCGAGAGCGTGCTGCTCGAGCCCATCGGCTACACGCACGAGAAGTTCACCACCGAGTATCCCAGGGTCGACGAGCGTGCCGAGCACTTCGTGGCCGTCATGGACCATCCGACCGGCCCGAGAGTCGTTGGCTGCCTGCTGCTGCTGACCGACGAGAAGCCCAGCGAGGGCGGCCAGACGCAGGCGAAAGTGATGCAGATGGCCGTCGACCCCCAGCGCCAGGGCGAGGGGCTGGGCCGCCGCCTGGTTGTCGCCGCCGAGGCGAGGGCCTTCGGCGAGCTTGGCCTGAGCCGCCTCTACTGCCACGCCCAGGACCGCGCCATCGGCTTCTACGAGAAGCTCGGCTGGACGCCCGAGGGCGAGCCCTTCGAGGAAGCGGGCATCGGCCACCGCAAGATGGTGCTCCAGGCCCCGCCCCAGCCGACGGGCGACGCCGCCGAGGCGTTCGAGGGCGATCCGCTGTATGGGGATGGGGTGTAGGCGTACGGGCGACTCGGCCCGGGCTCAATGGTCGTCGTCGTCGTGCCACTCACCCTCGCGCGATTCGGAACCCGATGCGCGACCTGCGCCGGCCGTCGTCGCGGCGCCGCTCGCGCGCTGCGGTACGCCCAAGCCGTGCTCGTAGACCAGCTTGCCGCCGGTGTGCCCCGTGACGGCCACGAAGCCGCTGAGCGTGCCCGCCGCGGCCACCAGCAGCACGCCCGCTGCGATGCGCACCGGCGCGCGGGGTACGAGGGTGGCCGCCGCCAGTACGACCACCGGCAGGGCCCACAGCCACGCCCCCTCGCCCAGCGACTCGTGCTCTTCGAGCGCGTCGTGCTCGGCCTGGGTCAGCGGCGGCTGGGCCTCTTCGACGCGTTCGTACGCCTCCTCGCCCGCGCCCGAGGCCAGGCCCAGCCCGGCCATCGCCAGCACGAACCACGCGATGCACACCGCGCTCGCCACGCGCGATCGAAACCGCAGGACCGCCAGCGCGGCCACGGGGATGAGCCCCAACGCCCCCAGCACGATGGGAAAGTGCACCAGCACGGCGTGGCGGCTGTGCGGGTCCTGGAACGACTGGAGCATGCTCTCGATCATGGCAAGGCCTCGCGACGGTCGCCCGGCGGACGCTCGGACGCACCAGAAAGTTTAGGGGGGGCGGTCCACACGGCCCTGGAGTTCGGCTGGACGGCATCGACTGGACACATTGGTCAGTCCGTGGACGTGCGAGCCAATCCGCACTCAGGGCACACGCCGATGCCCTCGCCGAGTTCGTAGTTGCACGCCACGCACCGGCCGCGAGTGCGGCGGCGACGGGTGCGGATGAGGCGCAGGCCGACCAGCAATGCGAGCGTGAGCGCGGCGTAGAAGATCGTGTTGCCGAGCAGGCCGAGCCAGATTGGTCCAACGGGCAGCGTCCAGTCCCTCCCGAACAGCACGGGCTCGGGCAGGAATTGCTCGTTGTTGCTGGTCGTCGTCGACCACGACCTCCCCTGCGCGCCGTGCAGCGGCCAGCCGGCACGGATGCACATGACCCAAAGGTCGGGATCATCGCTCGCAATGGCCGCGTACTCGGGTCGCGGGTCGTGGCTGGTCATGTTGGAGTGCGATGGGAACTGCCTGTTCGGCCTGAAGCGCACGTTCCACGCGTTCCAGATCTCATAGCCGAAGCTGTCGTGCCGATCGATCCGCACCCCATAGTCGCCCCGGTCGAGCGTGACTCGGATCACCGGGGCGGGAAAGGGCGGCGTCTGCCGGGCCTGCCCGATCAGCACGCCCACCGGCACGCTGGCCACCGCCAGCACCACGCCCACGGCGACACTCACCACCACCATCCGGGCCGTCACGATCCGGTGCCGCCTCGCCTTGGTCGCCCCGACGGCCATCACGCCGACGGTATGGCCGCGCCGCGGGGGCCGCCGGCGGCGCCATCGCTCCAGCGGACCGCGCCACCGGCACGGTTGCGCGCGCAACTGGGGCAGTTGCGCGGTCCATCGGGCCGGTGGCGCGGGCGGCGAGGCCCCCGGCGCGGCCAGACGGCCCGGTCGCGCGGCCACACGGTCCCCGGGCGCGGCCCTGGGGCCCGAAAGACGCCACTCAAGCCGCCCCATGATCGTGCCGAAGACCGTGGGCATGGGACGCAACCTGCCGTACAACCGCACCGACGCGCTCGAGTGGACCCTCTCGCACCTGGACCGCTGGGATCAGGTCGCCGGCGAGATCGGCCTGGATGGCCCCCGCGTGCAATCGATGCGCGACGCCGCACAGGCCGCCCGGGCGGCGCTGGTCGAGGCCGAGGTGGCCAGGGCCCGGGCCCGCGCGGCCACCGAAGCCTGGCACCGCCTGGCCGACGCCATGAAGGCCGAGGTCTCCGCGTCGGTGTCGCTCATCAAGACGACCGCCGCGCTCGCAGCGCGCACGCCTGGTGGGGGCGGTGGGGGTGGCGAGGCGGCCGAGCGGGCGATCTATACCAAGGCGTGGCTGAGCTTCCCGGGCAAGCCCAGCGCGGCGCCGCCGCCCGAGACCCCCGGCCTGCCGACGACCAACCTTCAGAACGGGGGGGCCATCGTGCTCGCGTGGACCGGCCGCGGCCCGGCCGGCACGCGGTACACCGTGCGGCGGAAGCTGGAGCACGAAACCGGCTGGACGCTGGTGGGCGACACGCACGAGAAGCGGTTCGTCGACCGGACGCTGCCCATCGGCACGCCCGTGGCGCTCTACCAGATCGTCGCCAAGCACGGCCCGCACGCTGTTGCCGGCCCGGTCACGCGGATGCAGCTTGGCTCCGCGCCGCCCGTGGCGCCATCGATCGCGGGCGAGGCCGCGACGCCGACACCGAAGCCGACACCGAAGAAGGCCGCCGGCTAGCCGCGGGCGCCGGCGTTGCTCGAGCGCCGGCCGCCGGAGCGACCGCCGGGCTTGCCGCCCGGCTTGCCGCGGCCGCGATAGCCCCCGGGCCTGCCCCCGCCACCACCGCCACCACCACTCCCACCAGTTCGCTGGCCGCGATAGCCGCCCCCACGCGGACCCCCACGACCCCCACCACCACCACCGCCGCCACGACCCCCACGACCCCCGCCACCGCCACCGCCACCCCCACCGCTGTAGGCGGGACGCTCGGGCTTGACGTAGCCGCTGGCCAACTCGCCGCCGGCCCGGCCGGGCTCGATCACGGCCTTGGTGCGGTGCTCGATGCCGGCCAGGTCGCGGACCTCGGCCGGCTCGCAAAAGGTGATCGCCACGCCCGACGCCCCGGCTCGTGCCGTCCGGCCCACGCGGTGCACGTAGGTCTCCGCATCGGCGGGCATGTCAAAGTTGATCACGTGGGTGATGCCGCTGACGTCGATGCCGCGGCTGGCCACGTCGGTGGCGATCAGCACGCCCTGGGGGTCGCGCTTGAAGGCGTCCAGCGCGCGCGTGCGCGCGTTCTGGGTCTTGTTGCCGTGGATGGCCCCCGCCCGGACGCCCACGCGGTCGAGCTGCTTGACCAGCCGGTCGGCGCCGTGCTTGGTCTTGGTGAAGACCAGGGCCCGGCCCACGCCACCATCCTCGAGCAGCGCGCGGAGCAGGTTGCCCTTGTTGGCCTTCTCGA
This sequence comes from Phycisphaerales bacterium, assembly GCA_040221175.1. Classification (NCBI taxonomy): domain Bacteria; kingdom Pseudomonadati; phylum Planctomycetota; class Phycisphaerae; order Phycisphaerales; species Phycisphaerales bacterium. Next base: position 307,554 of record JAVJVK010000001.1, on the reverse strand, counting down.
CCACGTACGCCTGCTGGGCGATGCGCTCGACGGTGGTCGACTCGGGGGTCGTCTCCAGGTGCACCGGGTCCTTCAGCAGGCCATTGGCCAGGGCCTTGATGGCCTTGCTGGCCGTCGCGCTGAACAGCAGCGTCTGGCGGGCCTCGGGCGTCAGGGCCGCGATGCGCTTCATGTCGGGCAGGAAGCCCATGTCCAGCATCCGATCGGCCTCGTCGAGCACCAGCACCTCGATCGAGCCAAGATCGATCAGGCCCTGCTGGTGCAGGTCCATCAGGCGGCCGGGCGTGGCGATGAGCACGTCCACGCCCGTCTTGAGTGCCTTCTCCTGGCGGAACTGGCTGACCCCGCCGTACACCGCCGCGTGGCGCAGCGGGACGTTGCGGCCGTAGGCCACGAACGAGTCGAAGATCTGCACGGCCAGCTCACGCGTGGGGCACAGCACGAGCGCACGCGGGGCGCGGCCGAACTTGCCGCGGCCCTTGCCGCCGCGATGGCCCGCCTCGAAGAGGTCGTGCAGGATGGGCAGCGCGAAGGCCGCCGTCTTGCCCGTGCCCGTCTGGGCGGTGCCGAAGACGTCGCGGCCCTCGAGCACGGCGGGGATGGCCAGCGCCTGGATGGGGCTGGGGGTCTCGTAGCCGCGCTTGGCAAGCACCCGGGCGATGGGGTCGGCCAGGCCCAGGGCGTCGAAGCCGGGGGTGGTGCTGGTTTCGGTCTGGAGGTCGGAGGAGGCGGGGGAGTCGATCACGGAACTGTTGGACAAGTGCGCTGCTTTCGGCCCAATACGGGCATCGCGGCCGACGTGCATCGCCGGCCTGGGAAACTCGGAGGATCAATGGCCCCATCGCGGGTGCGACGCAAAAAAGAAGGCCAACTGACTCGTACCGAAGATGGATCGCGGCTTTGGGGCCGGCCCAGGGCTTCGGGTGCGGTCGTCGGTCCGTTGCGTCGGAAGCGTCCGCTGAGGCGAGAGTATAGGCGTGCGGGGGGCCAACCGACAGGCCCGCCCGAGCATTCCCGCCCGCGATGGCGGGCCGATAGCATCGCCCGCCATGGCCAAACCAACAAAGCAGGACGGCTTCAAGACGCTCTATCTCGTGGACGGCTACGCCCAGTTCTTCCGGGCCTACCACGCCATCCGCACGCCCATGACCAGCCCGGTCACCAAGGAACCCACCAACCTCACCTTCGGCTTCGTGGGCATGCTGCTCAAGCTCCTGCGCGGGGCGGCCGGCGGGGCGAAGCTCGTGGGCGAGCGGCCGGACTACCTGGCCGTCGCCATCGACGTCTCGGGAGACCTGGAAACCGTCCGCAGCGAGATCGACCCCAAGTACAAGGCCAACCGGCCCCCGCCGCCCGAGGATCTTCCTGAGCAGGTCCAGCGGTGCATCTCGATCCTCGAGGCCGTGGGCGTGCCCGTGCTGGGGGCCGAGCGGTACGAGGCCGACGACGTGATCGCGACGCTGGCCAGGCAACTGGAATCCGAGGTCAACGTCCGCGTGGTCAGCAAGGACAAGGACCTCAAGCAGCTCCTGCATTCTCCTGGAACTGGGCCCGCCAACGACGGCAAGCGCGCCGCCTTCGAGCTCTACGACGTCCACAACGACGAGCTCATCACCGCCCAGGGCCTCATGGACGAGTTCGCCGTCACCCCCCAGCAGTGGCGCGACGTCCTCGCCCTCGCGGGCGACACGGTCGACAACATCCCCGGCGTCGAGGGCGTGGGCGTCAAGACCGCCGCCAAGCTCATCGCCGAGTGGGGCACGCTCGACAACCTGCTCGAGAACGCCGACCAGATCAAGGGCAAGCGGGGCGAGAAGATCCGCGCCGCCGGCGACGTGCTGCACCGCAGCAAGCAGCTCGTCTCGCTCATCGACGACGTCAAGATCGACTTCGACCTCGAACGCGCCGCCTTCGACCGCCTCAAACCCGAGGCCCTCATGCCCATCCTCAAGGAGCTGGGCTTCAACCGCTACCAGGACGAGCTCAAGCAACTCCTGGGCGAAGATCCCGAGGCCGCCGCCGAGATCGAGCCCAAGCCCCCCACCGCCAAGACGGCCGAGCGCGGCCAGGCGCAGGGCGGCCTCTTCGACGCGCGGAGCGATGAGCCGCAGCAGGCCCATGCCGGCCTTGACGGCGAGTACACGATCGTCACGACCAAGGCGGAGCTCAAGAAGCTCTGCACCGCCCTGAAGAAAGCAAAGCTTATCGCACTGGACACCGAGACCACCTCGCTGCGTCCCATGCGCGCCAACCTCTGCGGCCTGAGCTTCTCGGTGGATTCCGGCACCGCCTGGTACGTCCCCGTGCGCTCGCCCGACTGCGGAAGCCACCTGGACGAGGCCGCCGCGCTGGAGGCCCTCAAGCCCATCCTCGAAGACGCGAAGATCAAGAAGACCGGGCACAACCTCAAGTACGACCTGCTCGTGCTTCGCCGCGCGGGCGTCGAGCTGGCCGGCATCGGCTTCGACACCATGGTGGGCAGCTATCTCATCGACGCCTCGCGCTCGGCCCACAGCATGGATGCGCTCTCGCTCGCCCTGCTCGAACGCGAGAACATCCCCATCAAGAGCCTCATCGGCAGCGGCAAGAACCAGAAGTGCTTCGACGAGGTCCCCCTCGAACTGGCCGGCCCCTACGCCAGCGAAGACGCCGACGTCTCGCTGCGCCTGCACGAGCTCATGGCCCCGCAGATCAAGAGCATGGGCCTGCAGGACCTCAACGACCAGGTCGAGGTGCCGCTCATCAGCGTGCTCGCCGAGCTGGAATGGAACGGCATCCAGGTCGATCCAGAGGAACTGGAGAATCAGGAGCAACGCCTCAGCGGTCGAATCCAGGAACTCAAGGACCAGATCCAGGACGAAGCGATGGCCACCTGCGGGCGCACGTTCGAGCCCGACTCGCCCAAGCAGCTCGCCGGCATCCTCTTCAACAAGCCCGACGCCGCCGACGCGGGCCTGGGCATCAAGCCGCTCAAGCGCGGCAAGACCGGCCCCTCGACCGACGCCGAGGTGCTCGAGAAGCTGGCCCAGGACGTGACCATCGAGAGCCCGCTGCCGCAATTGATCCTCGAGTACCGCCAGCTCACCAAGCTCGTGAACACCTACCTCGTCAGCCTTCGCGAGGAGATCAACCCCGACACCAAGCGCATCCATGCGAGCTTCAACCAGACCGTCGCCGCCACGGGCCGGCTCAGCTCGAGCGACCCCAACCTCCAGAACATCCCCATCCGCAGCGAGGTCGGCCGCGAGATCCGCAAGGCCTTCGTCGCCCCCAAGGGCCGCGTGCTCATCGCGGGCGACTACTCGCAGATCGAGCTGCGCATCCTCGCGCACCTCTCGCAAGACCCCGCCCTCATCGCCGCCTTCGAGGCCGGCGAGGATATCCACCGCGCCGTCGCCGCCCAGATCCACGGCGTCAAGCCGAAGGACGTCAGCCGCGAGCAACGCGACGGCGCCAAGATGGTCAACTTCGGCATCATCTACGGCGTCACCGCCTACGGCTTGGGCCGCCGCCTGGGCATCGGCAACACCGAGGCCAGCGAGATCATCGAGGGATATAAGAAGAAGTTCGCGGGCATTACGACGTTCCTCGAAGAATGCATCGAGCAGGCCCGCAGCAAGGGCTACGTCGAGACCATGCTCAAGCGCCGCCGCCCCATCACCGAGATCGACGCGAAGAACCCCTCCCGCCGATCGCTGGCCGAACGCATGGCCATCAACTCGGTCGTGCAGGGCTCGGCGGCCGACCTGATCAAGCTGGCGATGGTCGATCTGCACGCGCGCCTGAGCCCCCACGCTTCCCACCTGCGCGGCGGTAAGAAGCCCGAGATCGACGGCGTGCTGATGCTGCTGCAGATCCACGACGAGTTGGTCTTCGAGGCCGACAAGAAGAACAGCAGCGAAGCCAGGAAACTCATCGTCGAACGCATGCAGAGCGCCATGGACCTGCGCGTGCCACTGGTGGTTGAGGCCAGCGTGGCGAGCAACTGGTACGAGGGAAAGTGATGGAAGCGCCACCACCATGGAAGCGGCCGGAACAGTGGCCATTGCCGATCGAGACAGAGCGGCTGGTGCTGCGCCATTCCACGCACGACGACGTGCCAGCCATCTTCGAGGCTATCGACGCCAACCGCGCGCAACTGCTGCCGTGGATGGAGTGGGCCGAGCGTGAGAACCTCACCCTTGCCCAGACCTACTACACAATCGAGCGGTTCATCCGCGAGGCCCGCCAGGAATTGCCCGGCGACCTGACGATCCTCATCTGCGACCGGGCCGACGGATCGCCCATCGGCGGCACTGGCGTGCACAACTTTCAACCCAACACGCACCAGGCCGAGATCGGCTATTGGGTTCTTCCAAGCCGGCGCCGCTCGGGCGTGTGCACCGAGGCCGTCGTCGCGCTCACCGAGATCGCACTTCGGCCGCAGAGTCGGGGCGGCTTTGGCATTCGCCGCCTTGAGATTGTCTGCTCGGCCGACAATCCCGCGTCAGCCGGCGTAGCCCGAAAGGCCGGCTACGACCACGAGGCGACCCTGAAATCGCACCGATGGGTGAAGGGGATCGGCTGGAGCGATACCCTGATTTACGCCACGACCGCCGACACCTGGACCGCTCCATGACAACCGCCGCCAAGGAAGCCTGGACCACGCGCAAGCTGCTCGAGTGGCTACGCGGCGCCCTGAAAGACAAGGGCGTCGACGACGCACGCCTGTGCGCCGAGCTGCTCGTCGCCCACGTCATCGGCTGCGAGCGTCTGCGGCTCTACATGGAAGCCGACCGCCCCGCCACGCCCGACGAGCTCACCAGGCTCCGCGACCTGGCCAAGCGAGCCCTCAACCACGAGCCCGTGCAGTACCTCGTGGGCGAGTGGTCCTTCTACGGCATCACCCTCAAGACCGACAAGCGGGCCCTCATCCCAAGGCCCGAGTCCCAGACCCTCGTCGATCAGGCCGTCGCCGGCATCAAGGACATCGAAGGCCGATCGCCGCTCGTCGCCGACGTCTGCACCGGCAGCGGCTGCATCGCCATCGCGATCGCCAGCCAGGCCGGCAACGCAGACGTTCACGCCACCGACATCGATACCGACGCCCTCGCACTGGCCAGGGAGAATATCGAACGAACCAAGCTCGCCGATCGCATTACGACCTTCGAAGGCGATCTCCTTGCCGCCCTGCCCGAAGGGCAGCAATACGACGTGATCGTCGCCAACCCCCCCTACATCCCAGACGACGAATGGGAGGCCGTCGCGCCAAACGTCAAGGACCACGAGCCGACCCACGCCCTGCGCGGAGGGATGGACGGGCTCGACGTCGTGCGACGCCTGATTGAGACTGCGGCCAACCGCCTCCAACCGGGTGGCCTGCTGGCGATCGAAGTGGCAAGCGCCAGGGCCGCCGAAGCGATGGAACTGGTGAGCGCAGACGCGCGATACGACCAGCCCCGGATCGTGCGCGACTTCGCCGGCAGGCAACGCGTGATCGCCGCTATTCGCGCATGAAAAGAAGCCCGCTCTCGCGGGCCTCGCAGTTTCCTCGAATCAAGCCGATCGATCAGCGACGACGGCGAAGGCCGACCACCAGGAGGCCAGCGCCCGCGAGCGCACCGGCGCCAGGCAGCGGCACCGCGACCAGGAAGCCCCCGCCGGGCACCTTGTCCGAGCCGCCATCGGCCAGGCCGCGGAAGCGGGCAACGAAGCCCGGGTTATCCAGCGAGCCGAGGAAGTCGGCGGCCGAGATCGTCGCGGCCGTCGCCGAGGTGATGCTGAACACGAACATGCCGCTCTCGCCCACGGCCAGACCGCCGCTCGGATTGCCGCCGCCGAGGAAGCTCCCAGCCAGTGCAGCGCCCCCGTCGAACATGCCGAACGGCGCGCCCGACTCGGCCCCGGTGCTCAGGAACGTAGACGGGTTGGCCGAGTTGAGGCCCGTTCCCGTGAGGGCGTCGGCCCGGAACAGGAAACCCGTCAGGAAGCCGCCGACGGACGCGGGCGTGTCGTTGGTCAACGAGACCTTGAGTTCGCCCGTCGTACCGCTGATGAAGTTGTACTCGAGCGAGCCCGAATAGGTCGCGCCCGTCTGTTCGGTGCTGGCCGACACGACGCCCTGGATAGCAACCGAATCCGCCGATGCAACGGCTGCACCGAGGCCGACCACGGCCACAGCGAATACCTCTCTCTTCAACATCGCGATCTCTCCCTCTCTCACTCTCACGTTGTGCGGAAGTCCCTAGAAGCGTACACCGATTCGTTCAAGAAGCACGCATCGGATGCACATGAAAATCGACCGAACGGCAAACAGCCCCTCGGTCGACGTGGTTATGGGGATCTTGGTATGGTTACCGGGCCTTGAAAGCACGAAGCGGACGTCGCTGGCGCAACCCCGCGAGGCTCAACGCCGGCGGCGGCGAATCGCCACGAAGGCCAACCCACCGGCGGCCAACGCCCCCGCTCCGGGCAGGGGCACCGCCACCTGGAACGATCCCTCTGATGGCTGGACCTTCGGCGCGCCGGCCGCGGGCCCGATGCGCAGGTCGGAGACCAGGTAGGGCTGCAGGCTGCCGAGGCGGTCCACCGGCGTGAACGCGCCCGGCGCATCGTCCGGCCCATCGCCGAAGCCGCCCGCGTGAATGGTCAGGCCCGGGCCGCGCGACGCGATGTGGCTCGGCCCGGCGAACGCTAGGAACTGCAGCCCCTCCACGCTCCCATGCGACATCACCGTGCGAGATTCACGCATCGGCGGCGCCACGGGCGAAGGACCGGCCACGTTGGCGATGAAGTCGTGGAACCAGTTGAGCGACACGTCCCCGAAGCGACTGTCCTGATCGGGCAGCGCCACGGGATCGGCCATCGCCAATGGAGCCCAAAGGGTCGCCGCGGCAAGAACACCAAGCGTCATGGCGTTTTTCTGCATCGTTGAAACTCCCTCTTGCTTTGTACAAACGGAACGCGAGATGCGCTCACCATACAACAAATCCGGACAGGAACTGTCCGGATGAGTGGGGTTTCACCATGTCTCGGGAAAATCGCTAGAACGCGCGGGTTTCAACGTGAGAAGCGTTTCATGCAAACCGCGTCAACGGCCCGCCAGCGTGACCTCCAAGGTGATCTCTTCTTCACCCCGCTTTACGCCAATGTTCACGGTGTCGTCGGCGCTGTGCCGAGCCAGCAGCCGGCGCCACGCGTCGGCGTCGGTCAGCTTCTGACCATCCCACCGAACGAGCCGATCACCGGCACGAAGGCCCGCGGCCGAAGCGGGCGAATCGTCGGCGATCTCGGCCAGCACCACGCCATCGCCCTCGGCGTCGCTGTCGACCACGACGCCCACGTACACGCTGACCGCGGGCTGGTTGGCCTCGGCCTGCTCGCGCTGGCGGCGCTGCTCTTCGGGGCTCACGAAGCGGAACCGCTCGGGGCGAACCGCCGCGTCGGCCACGATGTTCTCGTACAGGTGCACCGTCTTCACGGCGCCCACGCGGTTGATCTTCCAGACCGTGTCCGCCGGGGTGTGGTAGTCGGCGTGGAAGTCGGCGATGATCGAGAACAACACCGGGATGCCCG